>NZ_QFFF01000001.1:2477500-2704932 GCF_003129465.1 Sphingosinicella humi | reverse complement strand
CCAGAACCTCAGGAAGCTCGCCAAGCTGATCCCGATGCCGGCACCCGCAACCACCTGAGGAGGATCACACTCTCAATCAGCGCGAGGCCGCTCCGATCCCTGACCGGAGTTTTTCAACGGCATCGGTCGGGAGCGGATCGATTGTTCCGCAGTTCGGGGGACCGATAGGCGACAGTCGGCTTTGTGGCGCCACTGATTCGGCGGCAAGCGGCCGAACGGGGTGGTTTAGTCATGATCGACGCGCGGATTTGCCCAGGAAAGGCGACGCAAAACGTTCAAGAGCAAACCACGATGCCATTATCGAACTCCCGAAAAATGCCCCGGGGACAGCATCGCCCCAAAAGGACAGATTTGAGTGAAGGATCAGATAGCCTGACCATCCTCCAACGCCCGCAGCAATTGTCGATCGATACCGCCAATCATCTATTTTCAAGCGGTGAAATACGTGCGTCAGTAACCAGCCGAGGAGGTAAGTAGGTAAGCATCCTATTCCGAAGACCCAGATTGAGGCGAAGCCTACGACAACAGGAAATAGCAGGAGAACGGCCAGCCCTCCCTGTGCAGCGCCTAGAGAATATGGGTCGAACATGAGATAAACGGCGAGCAGTACTACGCCAACGGCCGTACCAACGACCAAGGCACTCAGCCCTTGCAGGAAAGAAAAGCCAGCGCGCGACCTCATCTTGCCTCCATCGCACCGGCCCTGAACGTCCGCAATGGGTCGTTTTCAGCCTGGCCGGTGTGGGTGGAAGCGGACATTCGGCTCGTGACCCATTGCGGACATTGGCTCGTTGCTTAGACTGCCCGGATGAGAATTGAAGCTAACGGCGAGTTCGGATGGCTATTCCGGCTGATCGCCGTGGGTGTGGCAATCGCCGGGGTTGCCTATGCGTTGACCGGACCACGCGCACCTCCGACACCTTCGAGCGCCGCTGTTTTCGGTTGCTACGTCGCCCCCGCCAGCCCCGCCATTCTACTTGACGCAGCAGGTATGCACGTCCGCCAAGAAGGCTTTCGCACCATCCCGTTTCACCTCGAAAGGCTCAAGACAGGGATCGCTCTAGCAGCGGATGCACCCATCCGTGCCGACAGGACTGCCGAAGGCTATCGGTTCGGCATGAATGAGAGCGGAATGGGCTGGTTTATGCCTTTCTACCACATAGAGAATGGTCGGATGTATGGGGTGTTCGAGGAGCGCCTGCTAGACGGATTTCAGATGCTCGCGAGTGATGGCATCAACCTCAACTACGAGCCGACAGACGCAGCCAGATGTGCTTAGCTTCCTTGTGTCCGCTTTCCACCCTATCGTGGACATTCAGCTAGTCCTTTAGCCTCGAATCATGAAGTTGCGAGCGTTCCCACTAGCTAAGGCGCTGGCATGGGAGACGGTTGGATGAGCTTACGTTCGTGACGCCGCGCCCCTTGATCGATCTAGAACTCGATCATCACATCGCCACTCGTCGATCTTCCAAATGCAAATTTGAAAGCGCTTAGGGCTGCTCGGACGATATCTTTGGTTTCGTCCAACGACACGCCCTTTATAGATCCTTTCCCAATTCTAGGTTTCCAGATGACGATCGTTGCCCTCTCGTCATCATCTATCCTGGCAACCGTTCTGGTGGCAACGAACTGATAGCTAACGCTATTCGATTCCAAGCTAAACATATGCTGTGCGTCCGGGCCGGCCTGTAGGAGCTTAAGCTCCATTCCAGTTTCCGGATCGTATATCCTGGTCGGATTGTGATCGACAACGAACATTGGCATCTGGTTTTCTCACCCCTATCTCATAACCATTGGCGCAATTTGCCTGGGTAGAGTGTCACGCCAGAATGGGTCATGTTCCATTGAGTATGGGACTGGCCGTCGGATGCACTCCCGTCAATCTCGGCCATGGGTCGAAGCCGATATTGAGCCGCGACGATAATGGACGCCCGCTTCCCACCCCGTTCGGTCGCTAAAGGCCGAATCTGGGGCGTCACAAAGCTGACTGTCTCCTATCAGTCCCCCAAGCTCCAGAACGGACGGTCCCCTCACGGCCAGCTCCAGCCATTCTTCCAGGTCCGCAGCGCGGCAGGCATGTTGCGCAAGAGCAGACGTTCGGCGGGCGCAAGCGCTCGCCGTCGTAGCCTAGACGTCGGTGCCCTCGGAGAGGGCGAGCCCATCGTCGATATCGACGCCCAGGTAGCGAACCGAGCTTTCGATCTTGGTGTGGCCAAGTAGCAGCTGGACAGCTCGCAGATTGCCCGTGCACTTGGTCGATCCACCGATTGGCGCGGCTGTTGGTTGCGCTAAGCGCTATGATGGAGATGATGCTCCGGACGTTTGCGAAACCCTGCAGCGGCGACCGGATCTCCCATGATCGCATTTGCTCAACTCCGGGCAGCGATCCAGGCATCGACTTGCCGTTCGAGGATTGAAAGGGGAAGCGAGCCGGCGCCGACCAGGAGATCGTGAAAGCCCTTGATGTCGAACCTTGGACCAAGCTCGCGTTCGGCCTTGCCGCGCAACTCCATGATCTTGAGCATGCCAATTTTGTAGCCAGTAGCCTGCCCTGGCAACGTGATGTATCGGCGGACCTCGGAGCGGGCCTGATCGGGAGAAGCGCGGCCCGACGCCACCATGTAATCGATGGCTTGCTGCTCACTCCAGCCCTTGGCGTGAATGCCGGTGTCGACGACTAGGCGCGCGGCACGGAACAACTCGGCTTCGAGGCGCATGAAATCGCTGGCTACATCGGGATAGGCGCCCATCTCCTTGCACAAAGCTTCGGCGTAGAGGGCCCAGCCCTCGCCAAACGCCACGTAACGCGTGGCCTGACGAAACTTTGGCCCGCTCGTCTGGCCGACCTGGATATCGCCCTGCATGACGTGGCCGGGCACGCCCTCGTGGCACATCAGGTCGATGGTGGCGTCCGGGGCCGGATCGTCGGTGGTGCCGAGCAGGTGAACATAGACGCGGCCCGGACGGGCGCCATCGGGCGTGGGCGGCGCGGCGTGCGCAGCCCCGCCGGCGACTTCGCTGAACGATGGCTCGCGCACCACCTCCATGCGATGAGCCGGAAGGATACCAAAATATTTCGGCACCAGTTCGCGGTTGCGCGCGATGGCAGCGTTCGCATTGCGCAGATATTCGGCGCGAAGCTCGTCCGTCCACGGCCGGGGCGGATTGCGGCGCTCGCGCGCGGCATAATAAGCCAAGCGGTCCTTCGCGCCTGCCTGGCGGGCCAGCGCATCCTGCTCGCTTTCGATCCGCTTGACCTCCCTCAGGCCGATTTCATGAATCTGCTCTGCGGTGAGGTCGGTCGTCGTATTCAGCTTCAGCGCGGCCGCGTACCAGTCGGCACCTCCCGGCAGTGACCCGGCGCCGACGCGCCCGCCGGGTGCGTTCGGCAAAGCGCTTTTGGCCCAAGCGATCACCCGCTCATAGGCAGGCTTGATCGACAGCAGGGCGGTTCGTGTGTCGGCGAGCAGTGCCCGCGCCTGCGCGTCCGTCACCTTGCCGCTCGACTGGAGCTTGGCCACCTTGGCTTCAGCATCGGCCCATAGGGGCGACGCCGCGCCTTCATCGAACGGCGCGCCAGTGACGATGGCCCGGCTGCCGTCGATCACACGCTCGACCTGGAATTTCGGAGCGTGCACACCGATCGCAGCGGAGGCGCGGCTCTGGGTAATGGCTTCGTCCAGCACTGCCGGGATGGCGCGAAGGCGGGCTGCATAGGCCCGCATGTCGGCCGCATCCTGCACGACGTGCGTGTTGATCATGAAATCGGGCAGCCGCGAATGTGCCGAATAGAGGAACGAGTAGAAAGGCGGCGAATATTGGCGGTAGCGGTAGCGGAGCTCTGCACGGTCGAGCTCAAGCGCCCAGATGTCGTAATTGACCTGCGCGCTTGAGGAGAGCTTGGCGCGGTCGAACTGCGATTTCATGCGCGCGACGCTGGCGCGACGCCATTCCAGCTCTCGGAGCTCAGCGGCGTCGCTGATATCGTCGAGCCGATCCTGCCCCTCCTTCATACCCAGCCGCGTGGCGAGCTGAGGACTGTGTCGCAGCTGCTCGGCAAATTCCTTGTCCAGGAACGCATACAAACGCGCGTCCTCCGTCTCCGCCACAATTGCCGGCGCCTGGGCCGAGACGGCAGAAAGCGGGGGGACAGTGAATGCGAAGGCGCTAGCGGCGAGAAGAAGCAATTGGCGCATAAATAGACCCTCCTGTTAGGGAGAGCTTAGAGGCGGCGATGAATGCGGTGAAGCTGCAGTTTTCACGAGGTCGGACGCTCCATGCTGCCGCGCCAGGAATGGCCGCTAAGCAGATGTCTGCGATATGCAGCGCACAGTCGAACGTCCCCTTCCCAGCCCCCTGCTTTAGCCGATAGTGGTGGAGAGCACCTCGACGATCGCCGGTCCGACCAGCACGACGAAGAGCGGCGGCAGGATGAAGACCATCATCGGGACCGTCATCACCGCCGGAAGTCGGGCAGCCTTCTGCTCCGCCCTCATCATCCGGGACGCCCGGAAATCCTGGGACAGCACTCTCAGCGCCTGCGCCAGGGGCGTGCCATATTTTTCGGTCTGGGTCAGGGTGTTGACCAGGCTGTCGACCTCCGCAATTCCGACGCGAGCCGCGAGGTTGCTCAGCGCCTCGCGACGATCCGGCAGGAAGGCGAGCTCCACCGCGGTCAGGCCCAGCTCGTCCGCGAGCTCGGGCGCGTTCGCACCCATTTCGGAGCCGACCCGCTTCACCGCCGCGTCGAGGCTGAGCCCGGCTTCGGCGCAGATCACCAGCAGATCCAGCGCCTCCGGAAGACCCTTGAGGACCTTCTGCTGACGCCGCTGGATGGCGTTCCTTATCAATATCTTGGGAAGGTAGGTGCCGGCCATCGCGCCGGCCGCACCGGTAAACAGGCGCATCATCTGCCCGTCGCCCGCCGGCGCCACATAATAGCCGGCCAGAGCCAGCAGGAGGGGCGACGCCAGACGCACCGTCAGAAAGAGGATGATCGCATCGGGCGAGCGCCAGCCGGCGCGCGCGAGCAGGCTGGCTGCGTCCTTCGCATCCTTGCCGCCATTGAGCTTCAGCATCTCGACCAGGCGGCGCGCGATGCTCATCGGCCGCTCCCGCCGGCGCGAGCGGGGGCTGGAGAGCCAGGCTGCCCGAAGCTCGCCGCGTCGGCGCGAATGGCTGCGCGCGCGCGCGCTGACATTGTCGACCGGCGTCAGGGCCCGCATCACGAACAGCAGCGACACGAACATGACCGCCGCCGCGAAGGCCGCCACGGACGTGCTGTCGAACTGCAGGAGAGGATGGGTCATCATATTTCGAACCGAACCATTTGCCGCATGATGAAGGCGCCGGTGACGAGGCTGACGATGCCGCCGGCCAACATCATCTGGCCGAGTGGGTTGGTGAACAGCACCGTCAGATAATCGCGGCTGAACAGATACATCAGCAACGCCATGACGAAGGGCAGCGAGCCGATGATCAGGGCGCTCGCCGTGGCCTCGGATGACATCGCCTTGATCTTCAGGCGCATCTGGCCGCGGCTGCGGAGAATCTGGCCGAGATTTTCCAGCGTCTCGGCCAGGTTGCCGCCCGTCTCGCGCTGCACGGAAAGGCTGATCACGAGGAAGTTGAACTCAGGAAGCTTCAGCCGCCCCGCCGCCTGCCAGAGCGATTCTTCCAGGGGCCGGCCGAGACGCACCTGGTCCGCGACCCGGCGAAATTCTTCGCCGACGGGATCCGCCACCTCTCGCCCGACGACGCCGATCGTCTCGGTAATCGGGAGACCGGCGCGAAGGCCGCGCACGATGAGGCCGATCGCGTCGGTGAAGAGCTTCAGGAAACGCGCCTTGCGCCGCCCGGCCATGATTCCGACCGCGACGTGCGGAACGAGGAGCCCGGCCGTCACCCCGACAAAGAGGGCCGCCGCGAAGCTCGCACCGGCCATCAGCAGGAACAGCCCCGCCAGAAAAGCGGCGCCCAATGTCGCCGCGCCATAATGGCCGAGGGTGAGCGGCAAGCCGGTCGCTTCCAGTCGCAGCCGCAGCTGGGCGGGTTGCGGCAACAGGCGCTGGCTGAGCTTGTCGAGACGGTTTCCGCCACCGCGCGCGATCAGGACGGGCGCCGAAGCGGGCGTGCCGTTCCAGCCGCGGTTCGCGCTCAACGCCTGGGCGCGGCGGGATACCGTCGCCGATCCCCTTCCGAAAAAAACGAACAGGCAGAACAGCAGCCCGGCCGCCGCCAGAGCGACGAGGACAGGGAGAAGGGACAGGCTCATTCCATCGTCTCCAGCAGGATCCGATCCAGGCCGAAATATTCCGCGCGGGAGGTGAAATGCGGCCTCAAGCCCGAGGAATCGAACCGGCCCTTCAGGGTGCCGTCCGTGCCCTCCCCCTCGAACTTGTAGGAAAACAGTTCCTGGGTGGTGATGACATCGCCTTCCATGCCGACCACCTCGGTGATGCTGGTGATGCGGCGCTTGCCGTCGCGCATGCGGCTGATCTGGATGATCATCTGCACAGCGCCCGCGATCTGGGTGCGCATCGCTCGTGCCGGCAGGTTCACCCCCGACATGCCGATCATGTTCTCGAGACGCGTCAGCGCTTCGCGGGGGCTGTTCGCGTGGATGGTTCCGAGCGATCCGTCATGGCCCGTGTTCATCGCCTGCAGCATGTCGATCGCTTCGCCGCCGCGAATTTCGCCGAGGATGATACGATCCGGCCGCATACGCAGCGCGTTCTTGACGAGGTCCCTCATGCTGATCTCGCCGCGGCCCTCCAGGTTGGCCGGCCGTGTCTCGAGACGCACGACATGGGGCTGCTGGAGCTGGAGCTCGGCCGCGTCCTCGATGGTGACGACGCGTTCGTCGGCCGCGATCATCTGGGACAGGGCGTTGAGCAGCGTCGTCTTGCCCGAGCCGGTGCCGCCGGAGATGAGAATGTTCAGGCGGACGCGCGAGGCGATTTTCAGAAGCGTTGCCATCTCAGGCGACAGATTGCCCTGACGCGCCATCACGTCGAGCGTGATCGCCCGCTTCGAGAATTTTCGGATGGATATCGAGGCGCCGTCGATCGCGAGCGGCGGAATGATGATGTTGACGCGGCTGCCGTCCGGCAGGCGGGCGTCCACCAGCGGAGAGGATTCATCGATGCGGCGCCCGACCCGACTCACGATGCGGCCGGCGACGCTCATCAGATGATCATGATCCCGGAACCGCGCGCCCGAGAGGACCAGCTTGCCGCTTTGCTCGACATAGACCTGGTCGGGGCCGTTCACCATGATGTCGGTGACTCGATCGTCGGCCAGCAGCGGCTCGAGCGGGCCCAGGCCGAGCATATTGTCGAGCAGCAGCGAAAGAAGCTGCGCCTGCTCGCGCTGATTGAGCTGGATCTTCAGCTCGCCCGTAATGTCGGACAGGATGGCGGCCAGCTGCCGACCAAGCTCGTCACGCTCGAGGCGGCTGGCCGCTTCGCTGTCGATCCGTTCGAGCACGATCGGCTGAACGGCGCGCACGGCGTCCTGGAGCTTGTCGGAAGTTGCGCTGGGCTTGGCGTCACCCGTTTTCGTCGGCTCGATGCCGCCAGGCGCAGCCTGGGTGTCATTGCCGGGCAACGGGAGATCGTTGGTCGGGTGCAAGGCGAGATTGGCAAGCTGCAGCGGCGGGCGCTGCGTCGTCACTTTTTCGGCTACGGCTTTTCTACCGAACATTCACGCTCTCCGCAGGGGGTGGCGAAAGCCGGGCAGTGGCTCGGGCTCAAATCTCGCTCAGGGTAGGATGAAGAAGGCTCGGATAAGGGGCCGAGGCCCCTCCACCGACCGGGACCGGACCTAAGTCCGTGTACCTCAGGTCGGTGGAGGCTGGCGGAGGCTTGCGTCCGCCGCTCGTTGTTAGACAGTCGGCGTAGCGAGCTGCGAGCCCACTTCATTGAACTTGGCGCCGAGGTTGGTCTTGATCGTCGGCAGGGCGACGACCATGGCCAGCGACACGAAGGCCGCGATCAGGCCGTACTCGATGGCGGTGGCGCCGCTGCGATTGTCACGAAGATTTTTCAAAAACTTGTGCATGTCCGTTCGTCCATTTCGTTCGAGTGAGAGACATCGGAGGCCTCAGCGCTCCGTCTCGAACACGCTTATGTCAGAACGGACCGGGCCGGCCCATTTGGTAAAAATACGCTTCGTAGAAATACTTAATGAATTGTTATTACCCAAGAATTCGCTTCAGCCACGATTGAGGAGCCAACGTCCCGGCAACGTCGGACGATCCCCCCGCCAGACGGGCGGCGAGCCCGTTCAGAGCCTCGGTAAAGCCCTTGTTGGCGCTGACCTCCAGAAGCGATTTGCCGCGGTCGGCCGCATCGGCCGCCGCCTTGGAGTCGTTGGGAATGACATGGTCGAACGCCGCGCCGATGCCGCGTTCGAACTCGGCCTGCGGGACTTCGCCGGCGACACCGCCGACCCGGTTCGCGACCATCACCGTTTCACCTCCCGCCGCTTGCGCCAGCGCCAGCATCCGCTTGCTGTCGCGCATTCCAACAAGGCTGAGGTCCGTCACGATGCAGATGATGTCGGCGGCCTCGATTGCCGCCCTAGCGATGGCATCGAAATGACGCGGAACGTCCATCAGGACGATGTCCGAATGGCCTTCCAGCCATTTGAGCAGCGCCGAGATTCCCTCGGCGGGTAGGCTGAATTCGGCATCGAGCGGTTCTTCGGCACTGAGCAGGCGCAGCCGGTCCGCGGCGGGCGTCACCGCGGATTCGATCAAGAGTGTGTCGATGCGCTCGGGCGTGGAGAGGATCTCCCGCAAGCCGCGCGACGGCTCGAGGTCGAGGCTCATCGCCATCGCGCCGAAGCGGAGGTCCAGGTCGAGCAGAACCGTGCTGCGCTTGTGACGATCGGCCAGGGCGGCGCCCAGGGAAAGCGCCAGGCTCGTTGCGCCGACGCCCCCCTTGGCGCCGAGCAGCGCGATCTTCCTCAAGGATGTGGAGGGGCTTTGGCTCGGGACGGATTCAACTTCGCGCGCCCGTCTCAGGCCGTTGGCCAGCGCCTGTAGGGAAACCGGCTTCACCAGATAGTCGGTGAGCCCCATCTCCAGCAGCTTTCGGTAAAGCTCGATGTCGTTGACAGCGCCGATCGCGATGACGCGCGTGTGCGGCTCGCAGGCATCCGCCAACCGGTCGAGGCAATCGATCACGTCATCGCAGTCGCTGACGTCCACGACAAGCGTGGCGGGTGCCGGACCTTTAGAAAGATAGTCGAGCGCCGCCGCCAACCCACCCTCCTGAACCTCGTAATCGGCGATGCCGGCCAGCGCCACGGCTTCCCTGGCCACTCCACGAGTCGCCTCGTCGGCGGCGAAGGCGATCACGTCCCTCGCCGACGGGGAGCCGAGGCTATCGATCACTGCGGGCCCGCCTCCTGCGCGGCCTCCACGGAGGAATAGCCTCCGTCGCCTGCCACGCTGTCGACGCGATCCTCGCGGTGGCGCCGGGCAGCGTCGAAGGCGGCGTCGCCGCGTGCCCGGCCCAAGGCCGCCGGCGCTTCCAGGTCGGCCGGATTGGCGACCATGCTCTCGAGGTTGGCGGCGTTGGCGCAGCCCAGGCGCTCTATCTCATCCGCACCGGCGACGCAGCTCATCGCGGACAAAGCCCCCGGCGCGTTCGCATCGCTATGCTCGCAGCCCCCAAGCGCGAGGCCCGCTATCGCGACCCCTGCCAAGAGCAAGCGACCTGGGAAAGCCTGGCCCGTCATTCCACCGTCTCCCCCTCCTGGTCCGGGCCCGCGGTCGCCTGCAGCGCTTGGGTCGGCGGATCCAACGGAGTGGCAAGACGCTGGGAGACCGGCTCGACGAGATAGGGCGTTACGATAATCACCAACTCCGATTTGTTTTCCTGAAAGCTCCTCGAGCGGAAGAGGTTCCCGATGATCGGCAGGTCGCCGAGGCCGGGGAACTTCTCGATGTCCTCCGACACGCTATTCTGAAGAAGCCCGGCGATGGCGAAGCTCTGGCCGCTCGCCATCTCGACGGTGGTCTCCGCGCGCCGCGTCGTGAGGGCGGGCACGGTGATCTCGTTGAGCGTGATCGCGCCGGTCGTGGAGAGCTGGCTCACCTCCGGCGCGACCTTGAGACTGATGCGATTGCTGTCGAGGACGGTGGCGACGAAGGAGAGGCTGACGCCGAAGCGCTTATACTGGATGGTGATCTGCTCGTCGGATTGCGGCACCGGGATCGGATATTCGCCGCCCGCAAGGAAGCTCGCCGGCTCGCCCGACAAGGCGGTGAGGTTCGGCTCGGCGAGGATCGAGATCAGGCCCTTATCCTCCAGAGCGTCGACGACCAGGTTGATGTCGACATCGTCCGACGTGATCCCGCCGAAGAAGGAGCCGCCTTCGCGCGCGCGCAGCACATTGCCGGCGCTGTCCAGGATGGGGCGGCCCGTCGCCAACCCCAGCGTCGCATCGCCGATCGTGACGAGGCTCGACCAGTTGAAGCCAAGCTGCTGCCTCGCCTCGTGCGAGACCTCCGCCACGCGAACCCGAAGATTGATCTGGTTGGGCGCGTTAAGGGTCATCTGGTTGATGATCCAGGAAGGCGCTTCGCCGCCCTCGGCGTTGACGAATCGCCTGGCGATGCGAAGGATCTCATCGCCGGTCTGCGCCGAAGCGACCTCGCCGCTCAGCACGAGGGAATCGTTGACGCTGCTCACGTCGATCTGGCTGTCGGGCGCATGCTCCCGCAAGGTTCTTTCCAGCCGCGCCTCGTCGAAGCCGACGTTGACGTCCGCGCTGAGGATGACCCGCTCGGACGCATCGATGGCGTAGAGGGAGGTGCCGCCGGGCGCCTTGCCGACAAGATAGATCAAGGTGGGCGATTTCACGAGGACATCCGCCACATTCGCATCTGCGATGAAGACCGTCGTCGCCGGTCGATCGAGCTTGATGAGGCGGCCCTTGCCTACTTCGACACTGAATTCGGTGCCGTCGCTGGAGATGATTTGCGATGCAGCGGCCGCTTCTGGCCGGGCGGCTGCGGCCATGGCCATCGCGGCGAATACAAAAAAAACGCGCTTCACCGGCTGCTCCCCTCGACGCTGCTACTGATTCCGCGCACCACCTCGACCGCCGCGGGTGCTGGGCGGCTCACGCTGCGGCTGCGGGGTGCGCTGGCGGACTGCTCTCCCGTCCCGCCCCCCACGAGCCATGAAGGCGACGCATCGGCCGTCGCATCGTCCGCCTCGCCGCGTGCAACGCTGCGAAGGGCCAGAGTCAATTTGCCGAGCTCGCTGGCCGCGACCACCTGCTCCGCCTGGGCGGGAGTGACCTCGATCGTGGCGGTCTGCGGCGCGATGACCTCGCCGTCCGGCTTCGCAACTTTCTGGTCGACGCCCACTACCCGCACGTCTCTAAGAACCGTGTCGCTCGTCACACGCTTGGCGTTGCCCGCACCTTCAAGGACGCGGCTCAGGATGAGGTCCACGCGGTCGCCGGGCGACACGAAGCCGGCCACGCCCGTGCTGGCCGAGACATCCAGGGTGACGGCGCGGTAACCCGGCCGCAAGACCGCCGACATGACGCTTCCTTCTCCCGGCCGGGCGATCGCATCGGCCGCGATCGGCTCGCCGCGAAACAGCGCGTTTCGCGCGACGGAGCCCGCCACCGATTCAAGCGACGCCTTGCCCTGCTCGAAATAGGCTTCGGTCGAAGCGTCCTCTGGCCAGGACGCCCATTCGAGATGTTCGGCTGTCAGGATGGTACCTGGATTGACGCTCTGCGCGGCAACGAGGATTTTTCGGCTGCTGACCTTTTCGCCCGCGTCCGCCGTCGCCGTGGCGCGGCTGACTTCCGATTCGAGCCAGCTTTGCGTGATCCAGAATGCCAGGGCCGCAAGAACAAGGGCGACGACTAGATAGACATAACGTCGATTGTTCCGCACTCAGCCCCCTCCATACGCCAAGGAAGTGATTTGTAGGGCTACGATCCAAAGACCCCCAACCGCAAGAGGAACTCCAAAAGCCATGGGTTGGTTCAGACGCGTCGCCAGCGCGGAAGCCTGAGCTTCGCCGGGCCCGGCCGCTCGAGTCTTCGGCAGCGCGACCATGACCGCCGCCATGACCACGCCGCTGATGGACACCATCGTCACGAAGTCGGCGAGGAGTAGCGGTCCGGCCCATAATATCGTCGCGGTTGCCAGCTTGACATCTCCGCCGCCGACCCACTGGCGGGCGAAGAGGAACGCTCCCACGCCGAAGGCGACGAGCGCCGTGGCGACGCCGGCAAGCCACACGCTCCACCCCATTCCCGGGAGCGCCAGCAGATAGGACAGCGCAATTGCCGCGGGCATTCGATTGGGGATGAGGTAATGGCGTACATCGCTCCAGGCCGCCCCGAGGAGGGCACCGCTCGTGATCACCAGCGCAGCGGCGGTGAGGGCGTCCGAATAGCTATTCATAGGCTTTCCTGTTGAGGGCACAGGCCTCATGGACCTGCCGCCGGCCAAATCGGGATCGGCCGCTCCGAGATATGATTCCGAACTGGTGAAGCCTATTTCGTAGTTTTACCTACGAAGGACCTTCGAGGCGTCCGCACCCGCAGGCTGCGGCATCTTTATTCGACCAGCGCGACCGCTGAACCTCCTGCCCGCCTGATCCCGCTATTCTCGCATTTCATCTGGAAGTGGGAATCCCCGCGGAACGCGACTTGGCTCGCGACAAGCTGAAGGCACCCGTTCGTCTCCGTGGAGGAGCCGCCGGTGAAGGTGACGATCTGGTTCGGGAAATAGACCGCGCCCTTCAGCTTTTGGCTCGAACCTCCACTCAGCGAATTGTTGCCCCCCTCCGGAGCGCGCCGGTCCTGGTAGAGGACCAGGCCCGCCATCGGTCCGGACGTTGGAGCCGTCAGGTCCACCGTCGCTCCGCCATTGATCTGCATGGTCGCATAGTCGGAGCCGGTGCTGCTGGTCAGCACGATCGTCACACCGGTGCCCTTGAGCGTGGCGCCGCCGTTCACGACGAAAGACCCTCTGTCGACGATGTAGATACCGGGGTTGAGGGTGACCGAAACGCCGCTGTTGAGCCTCAGCCCGTTGCAAAAGACGGTCGGGGAGCCGGAGCCGTTCCCGTATGTGCCGCTTGAAAGGCTCGCGCCATTATAGGTGCAGCCGCTGTAAGGCGGCACCGTAACATCCTTATAGGGATCGGCGATGCTCGCTTGATTGGTGTGGATACCGCTGACGGTCGTCAGCGTCGCGTTGTTGCCGATGGAATAACCCCCGACGACATTCACGCTGTCGGCCCGGAACTCGGCCGCCCCCTTCAGCGTGAACGCGGTCGCGCTGGTGGAATTGGAATAGAGCGAGCAGCCTTCGAGGTTGATGTTCGCCGATCCGGTCTCCAGGGCCGACGCCTCTGCGGTGGAGCTCAGCGCCACGACACAGGCATTTCCCGAGGGACTCACCCGGGCGACGGCGCGCGCGCGGATCATGTCGTCACCGCTGCTGAACAGCGCCGAGAAGAAGCGTCGGGCCGGCCGCTCTATGAGAACTTCGACGGCCTTTGCATCGCCTGTATGCGCTCCTGTCGTCGGCGGGCTGCTGACGAGAACCGCGGTGCCGTTCACGTCGTGCGCGAAGCCGTACCCGGCCGCGATCGCCCGGGCTTCGCCGCTCACCCCCGCACCAGCCGACGCCAACGTCACGGCTGCGCTGGTAGCGGCCGAATCGGCCGCATTCTGGGCGCTGCGCCGCGCATAATAGGCTGAACCCATGTCGATCCCGAGGCCCAGGAAGCCGAGCAATATCGTTCCCAGCAAGGCGAAGGTGATCGCGGTCGTGCCGGATCGGTCGCTCAGCAAGGCACGCGCGTCGAAGCTGTTCGTGGAAGGGCGCCTTGTCATGGCCGGCAGAACTCCGCGGTGAGTGTCGGGCCGGAAGGAAAGACCCGGTACAGGATAAGCTTGTGCTCTACGGTGGCGCGGACCTCGGTCCCGCAGCTCTGGACGGAGACGCTGAAAGCCTCCGGGCTGACGCGCAGTCCCGAGGCCTTTTGCGCCGCAAATTCGGCAGTTCGAGCCGGTGTGCCGCAAAGGTCCTGGCGCACGGCCGAGCAGCGCGCCGCCTCCTGCACGGCGAAATTGAGCGTCGACTGCGCCCAGCCGACCCGCGCCATCTCGAAGGTTCCAAGCAAGGCCAGCATGAAGAGGGGGAGCAGGAATGCGGCTTCGACGGCGGCTGAGCCACCTCGGCAGGCGTGCAGGCGGCGGAGCCCACGGACGAGGATTCGAAGGCGACTGATCATTGCGTGCGGACCCGCGCGGTCCCTTCGATCACCGGGGGGAAAACAAGATCGGGCCAAGGCATCAGCGGGTCGAAGGCGACCCGCGCCGAGGTCAGGACATATTTTCCCGCCGCGTCACCCGAAGGACAGGTCGAGCCCGCTACTTCGACAAGAGACCCAGCCGAAAGGCAGGCCGACATGAGGCGCGGCGCCGGCTCGGCGCCGACCGGCAGCGACGTGGCGCTTGTGATCGCCTGGATCACAGCGGCCTCGTTCCAACCCTTGCTCATCACCTGGGCTGCGCCCGCCTGCGCGGCAGACTCGACCTGCATCTGCTGCACGATGAACCGGGACCCGTCGATGAGTCCCGCTATCATCAGCAGGAGTATCGGGAGGACGAAGGCGAATTCCACAGCCACGGCGCCATCCCGTTCGGATCCAATCCGCCCGAGGGTGCGAAAGGCGTGGCTCATCGCTTCGCGCGTCACTCTGCCTGTCATGATCGGTTTCCGGGGAGCCATATGCGGCGTCGATATAGCGTCCAGACAAGCCTTTGACGCTTAGGGATTTTTACGTAGCGTTGCGGAACAGACGTCGGCAGGCCAGTGCCGAACCGGGACAGCTGCCCGGAGGCGTAATTCTACTTAATTTTCCTCCTCCCAGGTTCGCCGTAGACGGTTGCTTTGATCGATGCGCGACGCATCTTGGAAAAGGACCAGTGCGTGGATGTGGCACAAAGGAAAGGCGCACCCGCGGCCGTCATTGCCCGCGACGAGGGGCTCCGAACGTCCCTCTCGTTCGTGCTCGCCGCCTGCGGCTTCGCCGTCCGTGCGTTCGACGATATAGATCGCTTCCTTGAATCGCACTGCTCAGGCGACGCGATCCTGTTTGTCGATCTCGAACTGCTCGGCCGGACCTGCCCCGATTTCATGGACACGCTTCGCGCCAAGGGCTGGATAGGCAACCCCGTCCTGATGGTGGAAGACGAGCCCTGCTGGTCCTTGCCGGACGGCGCGCCCGAAGGATGCGCGGTTCTCGTGAAACCTTTCACATCCGAAGACGTGCTGGGCACGATCGGGATGATCGGAACGATCTAGGCGCCACCCACGAAGCCCTTGAATCAGGAACCTTTCCGCCCCCGTCACGTTCGTTGATGATGTTCTCAGTTGGGTGTGCGTGGTTCCAGCCGTTGCGTGCTCATCGGCGACTTTGTCCGGTAGCGCAGTTGGCGTTGCGTAGTCCAAGGCGTGATCCGGTGAATCGCGCGTTGGCGTCTCCTACGGGTCGGCCACCACACGCTCAGCATTCAAGCCGCCTGCCTCCTCCCGCATGGAACGCCGGGTGATCCGTCGCTCCCGAGCGGCCTCGGAGGCCATCGGGACCTTGTCTCGTCCCTCGGAGCCCGGTTCTACACCCCGCCTCGGCGATGCCCTCAGTCGCTCCTTGAGGGGCGATATCGGGCCGGATGAGGCCCTTCATCGGGAGCCTGTCGCGTGGCCAAGCAAGAGAGCCCGCCGGCTGCCCGGCTTGGCGGCGACTCTCACCTTTGTTCTGGGCGGCCTGGCCTTGGCGGGCACGCTCTGGGGAACAGGCGGGGTCCTGCAACTCCTCCAGGCAGAACGTCCGGCGCCTCCTCTCGCGGCCGTGGGCCTCATGTTGTGCAGCCTCGCTGTCGTTCTCCTGATGATCGGCCCGCGCTGGATCGCCAAAAGCGTAGCCCTCCTCTGCGCGCTCATCGGATTGGCCATCCTTGTGCCGGGCTTGCCGCTTGCTTCGGCCCTCACTCTACCCTTCGCAAATGCGGTCTCGGCCTGGGGGGACCCGGTCGCGATTGCGGTGGGGCCCTGCTTTATCCTTTTCGCCATCGCGGCGTTCATGATCACTGACCATAAGAGCGGCCGGAGATTGCTCGCCGTCATCAGCGGCACGGCGGGGCTTGCCGTCACCCTCCTGTCCTTCCTGGGTCACATTTTACTGAGCGGCCGTCGGCCGGGCGAAGTCGATGCGACTTTGATCATGCCGTTCCAGACAGCCTTCTCGCTCGCGGCCGTGTTCTGCGCCCTCCTTTTGGTGCGCCCCAAGGCAAGCTGGGTCGGGATCCTGCTTTCCAATGACAGCCGCGCGCGTATCGCTCGGATATTGCTGGTCATCGCCCTTACCCCATTGCCGCTGGGCTGGCTGGCCGACCGAGGCCATCGGATCGGTCTTTACGGAGCCGACGTTCGGTTCCTCCTCGTCGTGCTCGGCGCCGTCCTCCTCCTGACCCTGCTGGCACTCGCCGCCGCGGTGATGATCGGGGATGAGCAGCGAAACCGGCTGGAGGTGGCCCGCGCGCTCGACCTCTCCCCGATCCTCCTCCAGGATTTTGACGGGAGGATCGTCTACTGGAGCAAGGGCTGCGAGACGCTCTATGGCTGGAAAGCGCACGAAGCCGAGGGAAGATTCTGCGCCGATGTGCTCGGGCAATGCGCTCCGGATTTCGGGCGCCTCGACACTCTCCTCCTCGAAAACGACGCTTGGCAGGGGGAACTTCGCCACCGGACCCGCGACGGCCGCGAGCTTTGGGTCTCGGCGCGATGGGTGCTCTACAGGCAAGGCGAAGCCACCCCGCCGATCACGCTCGTCTCGTTCACCGACGTCACCAAGGAGCGTCAGGTCCAAGAGGCGCTTCTGGAGCGTGACTCCCGGCTTCTCCAACTCCAGTCCGAACTGATCGAAGTCTCGCGTCTGAGCTCGATGGGCGAAATGGCCGCAGCCCTCGCCCATGAGCTGAATCAGCCGCTCACGGCGGCTGCCAATTTTCTGGGTGCGGCGGAAATGGTGCTTTCCCATCCCGAGCCCCCGCCCGCGACACGAAAGCATGTCGCGGATGCAGTCTCGCGCGCCAAGGAGGAAGCCCTTCGCGCCGGCGAGATCGTCAGGAGGCTTCGTGAATTCATCTCGCGCGGCGAGGCCGACATGCAGCGGGAGTCGCTACCGGACATCATCAACAATGCCGTCCTGCTGGGACTGGCCAATGTGGGGCACAAGGCGATCAACCTGGAATGTTCGCTCTCTCCTGAAGCCGAATATGTGCTCGCCGACCGCGTCCAGATTCAGCAAGTCATCGTCAACATCGTTCGCAATGCGGCCGAGGCCATGATGCAGCAGGCGGCCGGCCCGCGTCGGATCACCATCTCCACGCGCGCCAGGCCACAAAAATGCGCCGAGATCATCATCCGCGACACCGGTCCCGGGATTAGCGAGGAGGTAGCCTCCACGCTGTTCACGCCCTTCACTTCTTCCAAGGCCACGGGGATGGGTGTGGGGCTCTCCATCTGCAAGCGGATCGTCGAAACCCACGGCGGGGAGATCTGGATCGGCCAGGCGCCCGGCGGAGGCGCGGAATTTCACTTCACGCTGCCCTTGTTCCATCGAGCGGAGGATGCCCCATGACCCATCGAACAGTCTATCTTGTCGACGATGAGGATTCCGTCCGGGAATCGGCCGAAATGCTGCTGACGGTGGCGGGCTACCAAGTCGAAGCCTTCCCGTCCGGCATCCCCTTCCTCGAGCGCCTAGACACGGCCGAGCCCGGCTGCGTGCTGCTGGACATCCATATGCCGGGGCTGTCCGGCCTTGAGGTCCAGCGGATCATGCAGGAGCGCGGGTGCGACTATCCCGTGATCATCCTCACCGGGCAGGGCGACGTCGGGATGGCCGTCCAGGCGATGAAGAGCGGCGCCGCGGATTTTCTGGAGAAGCCCTATAGGAACGAGACGCTTCTCGCGACGGTCAAGGATGCTCTCGAGAGCCTGGACGCCTCGCTCGAGGAGCGCGAGAAGGTTCGCGAGGCGCGTGCCAAGGTGGAGGCATTGTCTCGCCGGGAGGTAGAGGTGCTTCGTGGGCTTCTGGCCGCCTTACCGAACAAGCTCATCGCCTATGAGCTGGGCCTCAGCGTCCGCACGGTCGAAGTCTATCGCGCCAACATCATGGAAAAGCTCGGCGCGCGCGGCCTCTCCATGGCCGTCCGCATCGCCCTCCTCGCCGGACTGGAGCCGCTCGGCGAAACGGCGGACTCCGGCGTCGAATAGGCGTGGAGGCTTGCACCGGCGCTCAGCATTGGGGCCCTCCTGCTGATGGTCTTAGACTTGGCCGCTTTGCCCTGTGGAGCCGGCATTCGCAGTGGAGGCTATTAAGGTCATGGTGGCCGCCGTACTCCTCGTGCTCGTTCGACAGCCGGAGCTGACGGCCTAATGCTCTGCAGAGTCCGCTTCGGACATAGCCGACTAGTTAGGGCGAGCGTCCGCTTTTCGGAAGTTCAAGCACTCTCGGGAACGTCCGGAAAGGGTGGAAAGCGGACGCCCGCTAAAGCCGCATCCCCAGCCAAATGCACCGCCTAGGACAAAATGCACGCGCAGCATGTCGCGTCCATGTTGCACGGACGCGCTGGGAGCCGGACAGAAATGGCGGAAAGCCACGATATTCACCGGGACGCAACAAGAAAGGGCTAAGCGACCGAATTCGATGCCGCGACGGCAGCTAATGCCCTGATATTCCGATGTAAAAGGATGGTAGCGGAGGAGGGACTTGAACCCCCGACACGCGGATTATGATTCCGCTGCTCTAACCAGCTGAGCTACTCCGCCCCACGGCGTGCCGCGGCGCTTCGGCGCGGGCGTGCGCGGCCTATAAGCAGCGCCGCCGCGCCGGTCAACTGGCGGAAACGCCTTGCCGGAACCCGCCGCTCCGCCTGTCGTTCACGATGGAAAGGCCGCCGGCCGACGGAGACGACAGATGGAATTGCTGAACCCGATCGATACGCTTTGCAGGCTTATCCTCCGCGCCCGCGAGAATGAAGCGCAGGTGCCCGCGGTCGATCCCGATGAGGACGCCGACAATGTCGACGACCTCGACGATGACGACGAGAGCGGAGAGGCGCTCTCCGCCCTTGAGGACGAGCTCAACACCGGTGTCGAAGAAGAAATCCGCGCCATGCTCGACGATTTGGCCGACGATCAGCTCGCCGAAACCCTGGCGCTGGCCTGGGTGGGACGCGGCACCTACGACGCCAGCGAATGGGACGACGCCTTCCAGGAGGCGATGGACAGCGTCGAGGAAGACAGTGAGGCGGCGATCGACGAGCTCATGGACATGCCGCTCCTCGCCTCGCACCTGGAATCGGGCCTCGCCGCGTTCGATTTCAGCTGCGAGGGCGTGGGGCAGATGGACTAGCTAGCGTCATCGCGACGAAGCCGGGATCAAAGACATCTGGGTGAGCAGAAGGACGACAGGCGCATCGCCTCGCCGAGAATGCCGTGGTCTTGGGTCCCGGCTTTCGCCGGGATGACGAGAGGCGGAGGTTAGCCGCGAAAGCTGTAAGTCCGGATCGGCTCCCACGGGCCGCCCAGATAGCGCCACGATGCCAGGCCCTTGATCGCGAGCGGACGTGGCTCGAAGCTGGCGCGGAGGGTCGCTTGAAGCCGCCTCGCCTCGCGCGGCTCCACCTTGTTCTGGATGGTGACATGGGGCCGCCATGGCGATTGGTCCTGTGGCGTCAGGAGACCGCGGAGCGCCTCGGCGAGGTCGTCGCGAATATCCTCCAGCTCCTCGCTATCGACACGGAAGGCGGTGCCCTCGCCGAGATCGACGATCCCGGCAAGACGCGCCCGGGGCGGCGCGACCGAGGCATAGATGGCGAGGCGCCCATGCAGTTCCGTCTCAACGCTGGGCGGCAGATGATGAAACAAGGTGAGGTGCGCGGGCACCCGGTTCCGGTCGGGCGGATAATGCGTCTGCCGCAGGTCCTGGAGCCAGCCATTGTCGCCGTCGCCGAACAAAGCGGTGACGACGATCGGAGCGGGGCGCTGGCTCAGATTTCCACCTGGCTACCGAGCTCGACCACCCGGTTGGGCGGGAGCTTGAAGAACTCCATCGCGCTCTCCGCATTCCGCAGCATCCAGGAGAAGAGCTTTTCGCGCCAGATGGCCATGCCGGGCTTGGACCCGCCGGTGAGCAGAGTCTGGCGCGCGAGGAAGAAGCTGGTGTCCATCATCTTGAACTCGGGCCCGCAGCTTCCCACTCGCTTCAGGGCCGCCGGCACGTCCGAATCCTGCATGAAGCCGTAGCGCAGGACGAGCCGGTAGAAACCGCTGCCGAGGCTGGTGATCTCGGCCCGCTCCGTATCGGGAACATAGGGCTCGTCCTCGATGCGGACCGTCAGCAGCATCACGCGCTCGTGCAGCACCTTGTTGTGCTTCAGATTGTGGAGCAGCGAGTGTGGCACGCCGTCGGGCGAGGTCGTCATGAACACCGCAGTGCCGGGCACACGGGTGGCGCTGTTGGCGGCGGACTTGACGAAAATCTCGACCGGCATGGAGGCTTCGCGCATCCGGGCCAGCATCAGCTGCCTTCCCCGCGCCCAGGTCGTGAGCAAGGTGAAGGCGACGAGGCCGATCAGCAGCGGGAACCAGCCGCCGTCGGGCACCTTGGTGAGATTGGCCGCGAAATAAGCGATGTCGATGATGAAGAATAGCGCGAGCAGAGGCAGCGCGAGCCACGGCTTCCACTTCCAGAGCGTCAGCAGCACCACCGTGAGGAGACAGGTGTCGATCAGCATCGCGCCGGTGACGGCAATGCCATAGGCGGCGGCGAGGTTGCTCGAATTCTGGAAGAAGAGGACGAGGAGGATGACCATGACCATCAGTGCCCAGTTGATGACCGGGATATATATCTGCCCGGCGGCCGCGGCGCTGGTGTGCTGAATGCTGAGACGCGGAATGAAGCCGAGCTGGATCGCCTGCTGAGTCACCGAAAAGGCGCCGGAGATCACGGCCTGGCTGGCGATGATCGCAGCCGATGTCGCGATGATCACGAGCGGCAGGCGGAACCAGTCGGGGGCCAGGCGATAGAAGGGATTCTGGATGGCTTCGGGGTCGCCGATCAGCAGCACGCCCTGGCCGAGATAGTTCAGCATTAGCGCCGGCAGGACGAAATAGACCCAGGCGGCGCGAATCGGGCGCCGGCCGAAATGGCCCATGTCGGCGTAGAGAGCCTCGGCGCCCGTCACGGCGAGCACGACGGAACCCAGTGCGAGAAAAGCTTTCCAGCCATCGATGAAGAAGAAATTCAACGCGTAATAAGGATTTAGCGCCCAAAGGATGGTCGGATCGCGCAGGATGCTGAGCATGCCGAGCACGGCTATCGTCGTGAAATAGACGGCGACGATCGGCCCGAAGAAAATGCCGACGCGCGCCGTGCCGGCCTTCTGGATAAGAAAAAGCCCCAGCAGGATCCCTATGGCGATCGGGACGACCAACGGCTCCAGGCTCGTCTCGATGACCGTGAGTCCTTCGACGGCGCCCAACACCGAAATGGCCGGCGTGATCATGCTGTCGCCATAGAATAGCGCGCAGGCGAAGACGCCAAGGAGGACGATGCCCGCCGTCCATCGCTTCCTGCCGCCGCTGCCGCCACTTCGGGAGATGAGCGCGAGGAGAGCAAGGCTGCCGCCCTCGCCCTTATTGTCGGCGCGCATCAGGATCATGACATATTTGACGGTCACGACCAGCATCATCGACCAGAAGACCAGCGACAGGACGCCGTAGATGTGGATCTCGTCGAGAGTCAGCGGATGGTGTCCCGCGAAAGTCTCGCGGAAGGCGTAAAGCGGGCTGGTTCCGATGTCTCCGAAGACGACGCCGATGGCGCCGACAGTCAGCTTGACGAGGCTGCCTTGAGTCTCCCCGTGACTGGCGGGACGCGAGTCAGGGAGCTCCGATGCTGCGGCGGTGTCAGTCATTTCCAGGCGGGCGAGGAACGCCCCTTGATCCCTTGTTCAACTTCGCCGGCTCGGCCAGAAGCCGCGGCGCTTAGCATGGCCTGCATCCGCTTCGCAATGGCGACAAAGCGTTCGCGCCGGACTATAGACCCGCGATCAACCCTTTCCCACGGAGTCTCAGATGCGCGTCGGCGTGCCTAAGGAAATCAAGAACCACGAATATCGCGTCGGCCTCACTCCGCCTTCAGTGGCGGAACTGGTGGCCGCCGGCCATGAGGTGCTCGTCGAGACGCAGGCGGGCGGCGGCATCGATTTCGAGGATCAGGACTATGTCGACGCCGGGGCCCGGATCATGCCGGATGCGAAGTCGACCTTCGCCGGGGCCGACATGATCGTGAAGGTGAAGGAGCCGCAGGCCCGGGAGATCGCGATGCTGGAGCCGCGTCACCTTCTCTTCACCTATCTCCATCTGGCGCCCGATCCCGAGCAGGCGAAGGGTCTGATGAAGTCCGGCGCTACCTGCATCGCTTATGAGACGGTGACTGCGGACGATCGCTCACTACCGCTGCTGAAGCCGATGAGCGAGGTGGCCGGCCGCATGTCGGTCCAGGTCGGCGCCCACTATCTCGAAAAGGAACAAGGCGGCCGCGGCGTGCTGCTCGGCGGCGTGCCGGGCGTGGCCCCGGGCAAGGTGGCGATTCTCGGCGGCGGCGTCTCGGGCGTCAACGCAGCGCAGATGGCCGTCGGCATGCGCGCCGACGTCACCATCTACGACATCAGCAATAAGCGCCTCGCCGAACTCGACATGTTCTTCGGAAGCCAGATCAAGACGGCCTATGCGTCAAAGGCGGCGGTGGCGGCGGCGGTTCAGAGCGCCCATCTTGTCATCGGCGCGGTCCTGGTGCCCGGCGCGGCGGCGCCGAAGCTCGTCACCCGCGACATGCTGAAGACGATGAAGCGCGGCTCGGTCCTCGTCGACATCGCCATCGACCAGGGCGGTTGTTTCGAGACGTCGCGACCGACGACTCACGAAGATCCTGTGTTCGAGGTTGACGGCGTCATCCATTATTGCGTCGCCAACATGCCGGGCGCGGTGGCGCGCACGTCGACGTTCGCGCTCAACAACGCCACCCTCCCCTTCGCGCTGAGGCTCGCCAACATGGGCGCCGAAGCGGCGATGAAGGCCGACCCGCACCTCGCCAACGGCCTCAACGTCATGGACGGGAAGATCCGCCACAAGGCGGTCGCCGAGGCGCTCGGCGAAGAATTCGTGACGTTCTAAGCACCAGGCGTCATCCCGGCGAAAGCCGGGATGACATCCGTTTCTCCAAGTTCGGCCGCGGCTAGCGCACCATGCCCATCGCGCGCGCCTGATCCAGCATCATCAGCCGCTCCTCGATCATCGGCCGCCACGACACGTCGGGCGGCGCGGTGGCGAGGATGCCCCGCCAGATCGCCTCGGCCTCGTCGAACTTGCCGCCCTGGGCCAGCGCGAGACCATAGAAGAATTTGGGGCCCGGATGATCGGGCGCGATGGCGGCGGCGCGCTGGAAGGCAAGCTCGGCCGACGGCGTCATCAGGCCGTCGGCGTGAATGACGAGCGCATTGCCGAGCCCCACCCACAGGTCGGGATTGTTCGGATGTTCGCGGAGCGCCGAGCTGATCACCCCCGCCGCGTTCAGCGTGTCTCCGCGCCGGTGGTAGCTGTCGGCGATGGTCAGCCAGCGCGCGGCGGTATCGAACTCGCCGAGCATTCCGCCGCGGACCTCGGCGAAGGCGGTCTCGGGCAGCTTCTCGCGCATCGGTGGAGGGACGGGCTTCCCCTCCAGCCCCGGGCTGCCCTGCCAGGCATAGCCCGCGAAGGCGACCAGCAACGCGGCGCCGAGGAACTGGAGCGCGACCTTGTCGAACCTGCCGAAGCGCCAAAGGCCGGCGAACACCAGCACCGCCATCACTATGATCAGCACCCAGCCCATCAGCCTTTCCTCCGCCTGAAGCGGTTCCGCGCCAGCCAGCCGCCAGCGGCCAGCAGCAGGATCGGCGCGGCCCAGAGCGGCCAGGTCAGCGGCTCGACCGGCGGCGCATAGCTCACCCAATTGCCGTAACGCTCGATCAGCCAGGCACGGATCGCCTCCGGCTTTTCTCCAGCGGCGATGCGTTGCCGGACGAGCGCGCGCATGTCGCCCGCCATCTCGGCATCGCTGTCGGCGATCGACTGTCCCTGGCAGACGAGGCAGCGCAGCGTCTCCATCAGCGCCAGCGCCTCCGCCTCCTGCTCCGGGTTCGGGAGCTGGGTGTAGGCATATTCGGCCGGCGGCAGGAGGGAGTCGGCGGCGGCTGGGGCGGCGCAAGTCAGAGCCGCCGTTAGCAACAGGATCGTTCGTGCCGAGCGAAGTCGAGGCGCGCTGCACCGAATCCTCGTGGACGCCCCTCGACTGCGCTCGGGACGAACGGAATTGTTGGCCTCGCGCCTCACTTCAGCGCCTCATAGGCCGCAATGATGTCCGGCACGTCCGGTTCGTTGATCGGGCCGAAGTGATAATAACGGATGATGCCCTCGCCATCGACGATGAAGGTCTCCGGCACGCCCGAGGCGCCAAGGGCGATCTGGACGCGGCTGTTTACGTCGGAGCCGATGCGGGCATAGGGATCGCCCCAGCGCTGGAGGAACTCGGCGACATCCTGGGGCCGATCGCGGATCGCGACGGCGTCGATGGGAATGCCCTTCTCGGCGATCGCCTCGAGCTGCGGCGCCTCGGCGATGCAGGGGACGCACCAGCTGGCGAAGACGTTGACGATGCGCGGCTCGCCCGACGCGTAATCGGCGCTGTCGAGACCGGGGCGATCCGGCAGCATCGGCGGAAGCGTGAATGCGGGCACGGGCTTGCCCACCATCTGCGACTGGATCTTGCGATCGGACGGCGCGTAAAGGCCGATCGCCACCGTCACCAGGAAGGCGAGGAACACCGCCAGCGGCACCCAGAGAATGAAGCGCTTCATGCCCACGCCTCCTGAAGCTGGACCTTTCGCTCGCGCCGCACGCGCCCGATCAGCGACAGCACTCCGCCGAGCGCGATCAGGCCGCCGCCCAGCCAGATAAGGGTCACGAACGGCTTCCACCACAGGCGCAGCTGCCAGCGCCCTCCGGCATCGCCCTTGCCCAGCACCGTATAAAGCTGTCCGCCGAGCCGCGTCGCGATCGCGGCTTCGCTCGTCTCCGTCGGCGGCGAGCTGAACATCCGCGCCTGGGGCTTCAGGACGATAGGCTTGCCGTCGCCACGGCGAGCGGTGAGCGTCGCCTCGATCGCCGTCCAGTTGGGCCCGGCAACCGGCTGCACGGCGTCGAAGCGGACGGAATAGGGACCGACCTCCACCGTCTCGCCCACCGGCACCGCGACGAGTGTCTCCTGGGTGAAGGCGCTCTCCGAAGCCATGCCCGCGAGGCTGACGGCGATGCCGAGATGCGCCGCCACCATGCCCCAGGTGAAGAGCGGCGTGCGGCGAAGGTTGCGCTTCCACAAGGGCGCGACGCTGGCCGCCGCGACGCCGGTGGCGAGCGTGAGGCCGAACAGCGGGAACAGGCCGATGCCGGGGGCGAACAGCACCAGCGCAAAGAGCGTCACCGCCGAGATCAGCACCGGCAGCGCGATCCGGTTCACCACCTCGGGCGCCCGGTCGCGCCGCCATCTGACCAAGGGCCCGGCCGCCATGAAGACGACGAGGGCCAGCGCAATCGGCCCCGCCGCGCTGTTGAAATAGGGTGGGCCGACCGAGAGCTTCTCCCCCGTCACCGCTTCGACGCCCAGCGGATAAAGCGTCCCGACCAGCACGATGCCGAGGATCGCGGACAGCAGCAGGTTGTTCAGCACCAGCGTCCCCTCCCGGCTCACCGGCTCGAACGTCGCGCCTTCGCGCACCGTGCCCACGCGCAGTCCGAACAGGGCCAACGCGCCGCCGATATAGAGGGTGAGGAGGATCAGGATGAAGAAACCGCGCTCAGGGTCGACCGCAAATGCGTGGACGCTGGTCAGGATGCCTGAGCGCACCAGAAAGGTGCCGATCATCGACATTGAGAATGCGACCACCGCCAGCATCACCGTCCAGGCCCGCAAGGCGTCGCGCGTCGCCAGCACCGTCACCGAATGGAGCAGCGCCGTCGCCGCCAGCCAGGGCATGAGCGAGGCGTTCTCGACCGGGTCCCAGAACCACCAGCCGCCCCAGCCGAGCTCATAGTACGCCCAATAGCTTCCTGCGGTGATGCCGAGCGTCAGGAATATCCAGGCGGCGAGCACCCAGGGCCGCATCGCGCGGGCGAAAGCGGCCCCGACGTCGCGGGTGATGAGCGCTCCCACCGCGAAGGAAAAGGCGATCGAGATGCCGACATAGCCGAAATAGAGGGTCGGCGGGTGGAAGGCGAGGCCGGGGTCCTGGAGAAGCGGATTGAGCCCCTGCCCCACCGCCGCCGGCGGATTGAGCCGCTCGAACGGATTGGAGGAGAAGAGCAGGAAGGCGTAGAAGCCGAGGCCGATCGCCGCCTGCGCCGCCAGCGTCGCGATCAGCGTCCTTTGCTCCAGCTTCCGCTCGAACAAGGCCACCGCGCCACCGGCGATAGCGAGCACCGCCACCCAGAGCAGCATCGAGCCTTCGTGATTCCCCCAGGTCCCGGCGAACTTGTAGAGCCAGGGCTTGGCCGCATGGCTGTTCGCCGCGACCAGCGCGACGGACAGGTCCGTGCGCAGGAACAGCAGGATGAGGCAGAAAAAGGAAATCGCCACCAGCGCCGCCTGCACCGCCGCCACCGGCCGCACCGTGCGCAACAGCCCTTCGCCGCCCGGGCGAAGCGCGAACGCGCCAAGGCAGAGCTGCAGCAGCGACAATGCGGCGGCGAGCCAGAGTGCCGCCAACCCCGCTTCAGCGATCATTCCAGCGACTCGCTCTTATGCTTTTCACCGGCGAGCTCGGGCGGCATGTAATTCTCGTCATGCTTGGCGAGGATCTCGCTGGCGACGAAAGTGCCGTCCGCCTGGAACCGCCCTTCGGCGACCACGCCGCTATCCTCCTTGAACAGGTCGGGCACGATGCCCTTGAAGCGGACCGGGATGGTCGCCTCGGTCTCGTCGCCGACGACGAAGTCGATGCTGACGCCGTCCGGATCGCGCTTGATCGATCCGGGGACGACCATGCCGCCGATCCGCACCGCCTGATCCAGCGGCACGCCCTTTCGCGCCACGTCGGCGGGCGCGTAAAAATAGGCGGCCTGCTCCTTCAGCGCGGACATGCCGAGCAGCACCGCCCCCAGCACGGCGGCGATGGCGAGGATCAGCAGGGTGAGCCTCTGGTTCTTGGCTTTCATCGCTCGCGCCTCAATGCTTCGGCCTCCGCCTCGGCGCGGCGCATGGCGACCAAGCTCCAAAGGGTCACGCCGAGCGTGCCGACGATGGTCAGCGCATATGCGGCGAGGATGAAGGTCCAATGGTTCACGCGCCCATCCTCCTGAGACGCGCCTCGACCTTCTGCCGGGCAAGCATCGTGCGCATCCGCATGAGAACGATGGCGCCGAACAGCAGCGAGAAGCCCAGCGTCGATCCCATGAGCGGCCACAGCATCGACGCGTCGATGGTTGAGGAGCCGCGCACGAAGCTGATGCTCTGTCCCTGGTGGAGCGTGTTCCACCACAGGACCGAATAATGAATGATCGGTATGTTGATCGCCCCCAATAGGCCGAAGATGGCCGTGATCCGCCCTTCCCCGCCTCGCTCCCGGTCGGCGTCGGCCAGCGCGATATAGGCGATGTAGAGGAAGAGGAGGACGAGCATCGACGTCATCCGCCCGTCCCATTCCCAATAAGTGCCCCAGGTTGGCCGCCCCCAGAGCGAGCCGGTGACGAGGCAGATGGCCGTGAACAGGGCCCCCGGCACGGCGATCGCCCGCGCCGCCACGTTCGCCAACGGATGGCGCCAGACGAGCTGCATGAGGCTGGCTATGGCGATGCCGGTCCATCCGCCCATGCCGAGCCACGCGGCGGGTACATGGACATACATGATGCGAACACTCTCGCCCTGGAGATAGTCACGCGGCGCGACGAACAGCCCGATGGCCAGCGAAGTCACGATCAATGCCGCCCCGCCCCAGGCCAGCCAGGGTGTCAGCGGACGCGCAAGTTTCAGGAAACGTGCTGGATTAGCGAATGCGTGCATGGACGCGTTCCCTCTAGCCGAGCGGGGACGCGTGGCAAAGGCCTAACGCCATCGTGCGTCATAGCCGTCATTGCGAGGAGCGTAGCGACGCCGCAATCCAGTCCCGCGCTGGATTGCTTCGCTGCGCTCGCAATGACGGGGACGTGGCGACGGGGACAAACGACGGCAGGTGTCCTAAAGGCGTCGTCGAGCCATGCACGACTCCCGCCGCCCCCAGCAAAACCGCCTGCTCGGAATAAGCCTTCGCCTCGGTGCCACGACCTGCTTCGGCTTCATGGCGGCGATGATCAAGCTTGGCTACGAGGCAGGCGTCAGCACGCCCGAGCTGGTCTTCTACCGCTTCGCCTTCGGCCTGCCGCCGCTCCTCGCCTGGATCGCCTGGTCCGGCAATTATTCGGCCTGGCGCACCCAGCGGCCCATGGCCCATGTCGTTCGCGCGGTCCTTGGCCTCGCAACCATGGTGCTCGCCTTCACCGCTCTCAGCTACCTGCCCTTGGCGGAGGCGACGACGATCGGCTTCGCCGCGCCGCTTTTTGCCGTCATCCTCTCAGCCCTGGTGTTGAAGGAGCATGTCGGCCGCCACCGCTGGAGCGCGGTCGCGATCGGCTTCATCGGCGTGCTGATCGTGATGCGGCCGCAGGGGAGCGACCTGCCCTTGATCGGCCTCGCCATCGCTGCCCTTTCAGCCTTCGGCGTGGCCTGCGTCACGATCACTATCCGCCAGATCGGACGAACGGAATCGACGCAGACGACGGTCCTCTGGTTTACCGGCTTGTCGATGCTGGCAGTCGGCGCTTTGATGCCCTTCTATTCCGGGGTACACGAGCCGCGCGTCTGGGCGATCCTGGTCGCGCTTGGCTTCTTCGGCGGCACCGCCCAGCTCCTCCTCACCGCCGCCCTGCGCTACGCGCCGGTGCCGGTGATCGTCCCGTTCGACTATGCCCAGCTGATCTGGGCGGTACTGCTCGGCTGGCTGATCTGGGAAACCCAGCCGCCGGCCTCCACCTGGGTAGGCGCGGCCGTCATCATCGCAAGCGGCCTCTACACCCTCTACCGCGAGCACAAGCTCGGCCGCGACAAAGTGCGCGCCGAGGCGCTTTGAAAGGCGTCATCCCGACGAAAGCCGCGATGACGATATCGCTCAGCCGCGCCCGATCAGGCGCTGCGCCATAGCGTCGGCGACCTCGGCGGGGTTGCGGCCGGTGGCTTTGCTCTCCTGCCAGATCGATTCGAGGCGGCCCGGGATCTGCTCGATCCGCGCCTTGACCCCCACTTCGTCGGCGTCGCCCAGATGCTCCGACGACACGTTGATGATGCCGCCGGCGTTGATGACATAATCGGGCGCATAGAGGATGCCGCGCGCGGCGATGCGGTCGCCGTCTTGCGGCGTCGCCAGCTGGTTGTTGGCCGCCCCGGCGACGACCGGAACGCGAAGCGCGCCGATGCTCTCCTCGGTGAGGATCGCGCCCAAGGCGCAGGGGCTGAGCACGTCAGCTTCCAGGGTGAGGATTTGGTCCGGGCTCACGACCGTGCCGTTCACCTCGTCGGCCAGCGAGCGCACGCGGCCTTCGTCGATGTCGGCGATGCTGAGGCGGGCGCCTTCCTTGGCGGCGAGGCGGGCCAAGCCGCTCGCCACGCTGCCGGCGCCTTGAATGGCGATGTGCAGCCCGTCGAGGCTGTCCTTGCCGAGCGCGTGGCGGACGGCCGCCTTGACGCCCAGGAACACGCCGTAGGCGGTATGCGGCCCCGGATCGCCGCCCACCGCGCCTTCCGCGGCGGGAAGCCCGGCGACATGACGGGTGTGCTTCGAGACTTCGACCAGGTCGGCGACGCTCATGCCGACATCCTCGGCGGTGATGTAGCTTCCGCCGAGGCGGTCGACGGCCTTGCCGAACGCCGCGATCAACTCCGGCGTCTTGGTCCGCTGCTTGTCGGCCAGGATCACGGCCTTGCCGCCGCCGAGCGGCAGACCGGCCATGGCGTTCTTGTAGCTCATGCCGCGCGAGAGGCGCAGCACGTCCCGCATCGCGTCGGCCGGCTCGTCATAATGCCAGAAGCGGCAACCGCCCGCCGCCGGACCAAGCGCGGTGGAATGCAGCGCGATGATCGCTTTCAGGCCCGTGTTCCGGTCGGTGACGAAATGTACGACCTCGTGATCGTCGAAATCGGGATAATCCCACGGCGACTGCATTGGCTTTGTCCTGGCGATGAAAGGGTGATTGCGAGTGGGGCGATCGACGGGACTTGAACCCGCGACCCTCGGTACCACAAACCGATGCTCTAACCAGCTGAGCTACGATCGCCACAGGATGCGCGGCGCACATAAGGGCCGGTGCCCCATAAGGTCAAGGAGACTCGGCGTCGGCTGGCAACTGTGGGCCGCAGCCCCATATCCCTACCATGATTCCGTTTTCGATCCTCGACCTCGCCCCTATCGTTGAAGGTGGCGACGCCGCCCTCGCTTTCGGCAATTCACTGGACCTCGCCCGCCATGCCGAAGGCTGGGGCTACCGGCGGTTCTGGATGGCGGAGCATCATTCGATGCCGGGCGTCGCCAGCGCGGCGACGGCGGTGGCGCTCGGCCATATCGCCGCCGGCACCTCGACCATCCGCATCGGCGCCGGCGGGGTCATGTTGCCCAACCATGCGCCGCTGGTGATCGCCGAGCAGTTCGGCACGCTCGAATCGCTCTACCCGGGCCGCATCGATCTCGGTCTCGGCCGTGCGCCCGGCACCGACCAGGCCGCCGCCCGCGCCCTCCGCCGCAACCTCGATTCCGACCCGAACGCCTTCCCCCGCGACGTGGTCGAGCTGATGGAATATTTCCAGCCATCGGAAGAAGGCCGCCGCGTCCGCGCCATTCCCGGCGAAGGGCTAGACATTCCGATCTGGATCCTGGGCTCGAGCCTCTTCGGAGCCCAGCTTGCGGCCATGCTCGGTCTCCCCTACGCCTTCGCCTCCCACTTCGCGCCGCAGCAGATGATGGAGGCGATCGAGGTCTACCGCGCCACCTTCCGGCCGTCCGAGCGGCTTGCCGAACCCTATGTGATGCTGGGCTTCAACGCCTTCGCCGCCGAAAGCGACGAAGAGGGCGAACGTCTCGCCACCTCGATGCAGCAGACCTTCGTCAACCTCAGGACCGGCCAGCCGACGCCGCTCCAGCCGCCGATCGAAGGTTATAAGGCCTCGCTCCCGCCCCATCAGCAGACCATGCTGGACCAGCTGCTCTCCTGCTCCGCCATCGGCGCTCCGCCGACGGTCAAGGCTGCGATCGTGGATTTCGTCGCCCGGACCGGCGCCGACGAGCTGATGATCACCTCGCAGATTTTCGACCACGCCGCCCGGCTGCGCTCCTACGAGATCGTCGCCGGACTCTTTCCGGCAATGTAGGCGGGAGGCGGCCGTCGCCGCGAAGAAAGGTGGAGCGTGGTGGGCGCGGCAAGGATTGAACTTGCGACCCCTGCGGTGTGAACACAGTGCTCTACCACTGAGCTACGCGCCCACGCTCCGGGCCCGCCGGGTTGTATGTTCGGCGGGCAAAAAAGGCGGCAAGTGCCGCCGTGCGGACGGTCCCATAATGCGCCGCCGGAGGCCTGTCCAGCGTCGCCGCACCGAAAATGGGCCGGTGCGCACCGCGGCGCACCTGCCCCCCATTTAACGGTTGACGGAGTCCTTGAGGCCCTTGCCGGCCTTGAACTTGGGCTGGGTCGACGCCTTGATCTGCATCGGCTCGCCGGTACGGGGATTGCGGCCAGTCGAGGCCTTGCGCTGCGAGCAAGTGAATGTGCCGAAGCCAACCAGGCGAACCTCGTCGCCCTTCTTGAGGGCGGCCGTGATCGCGTCGAAAACCCCCTCGACGGCCTTGCTGGCGTCGCCCCTGCTGAGACCAGTCGTATCGGCGACCGCGCCGATAAGCTCCTGTTTGTTCATGCTGTCCGAACCCCTGTTAGAAATGGAATCGCGGCGGCTGCCGAACCGATACCTTCAATCAGGATAGCCGCGTGAGTCAAAGGGGAAAGCGCGATTTTCCCAGATAGCCGTGCCTTCACCCTCTCTTCGCTGTGGCCTGCCTGACACAATCTAGTGGCGACTGGCCGCCCCGGCCGCCTCGTCCGGTGCGCTAGCGAGCTCGGTCGGCGGTAGCGCCGCCAGTTCGTCCGCCTCGGTCCACTCGATGGGATTGACCGGCGTGACCAGCGCCCGGCCCAGCACCTCGTCGACATGCTTCACCGGCACGATCTCGAGCTCGGACGTAATGTTGGCGGGTATCTCCGCCAGGTCCTTTTCATTCTCCGCCGGGATCAGCACGGTCTTGATGCCGCCGCGCAGGGCCGCCAGCAGCTTCTCCTTCAATCCGCCGATCGGAAGCACGCGGCCCCGGAGCGTCACCTCGCCCGTCATCGCCACATCCTTGCGCACCGGAATGCCGGTCAAGGTGGAGATGATCGCGGTCACCATGCCGATGCCCGCGGAAGGCCCGTCTTTGGGCACCGCGCCTTCAGGCAGGTGGACGTGGATGTCCTTGCGGCCGATCTGATTGGGCCGGACGCCATAGCTGGGGCTGCGCGCCTTGACGAAGGAAAAGGCCGCCTGGATCGACTCCTGCATCACCTCGCCGAGCTTGCCGGTCGTCTTGATCTGCCCCTTGCCCGGCACCGTCACCGCCTCGATGGTCAGGAGTTCCCCGCCCACCTCTGTCCAGGCGAGACCGGTGACGGCGCCGATCTGGTCCTCCTCTTCGCCGATACCGTGGCGGAACTTACGGACCCCGGCGAAGTCGGCGACATTGTCGGGGGTGAGCTCGACCTTCTCGGTCTTGCCCTCCAGAATCCGCCTCAGAGCCTTGCGCGCGACCTTGGCGATCTCGCGCTCCAGGGTGCGGACGCCCGCCTCGCGCGTATAGTAGCGGATGAGCGCGCGCAGACCCTCCTCGGTGAAGGTCAGCTCGCCTTCCTTGAGGCCATGGCTCTCGATTTGCTTCGGGATCAGGTGGCGCTGCGCGATCTCCACCTTCTCGTCCTCAGTATAGCCTTCGAGCCGGATGATCTCCATGCGGTCCATCAGCGGCTGCGGCATGTTCATGCTGTTCGCGGTCGTCACGAACATCACGTCCGAAAGATCGTAGTCGATCTCCAGATAATGGTCCTGGAACTTGTTGTTCTGCTCCGGATCAAGCACCTCGAGCAGCGCCGAAGCCGGATCGCCGCGGAAATCCTGGCCGAGCTTGTCGATCTCGTCGAGCAGGAACAGCGGGTTGGACGTGCCAGCCTTCTTGAGGTTCGACACGATCTTGCCGGGGAGCGAGCCGATATAGGTCCGGCGGTGACCGCGGATCTCGGCCTCGTCGCGCACGCCGCCCAGTGACTGGCGCACGAACTCGCGCCCGGTCGCCTTGGCGATCGAGCGGCCGAGCGAGGTCTTGCCGACGCCCGGCGGGCCGACGAGGCATAGGATCGGGCCTTTCAGCTTGTTGGTGCGCGCCTGGACCGCGAGATATTCGACGATCCGGTCCTTCACCTTCTCCAGGCCATAATGATCCTCATCGAGAATGCGCTGGGCCTCGCCGATATCGTGCTTCAGCTTCGATTTCTTGCCCCAGGGAAGGCCGAGCAGCACGTCGAGATAGTTGCGGCTGACCGTGGCCTCGGCCGACATCGGCGCCATGGCCTTGAGCTTCTTCAGCTCCTGCGTGGCCTTGGACCGCGCCTCCTTGGATAGCTTCAGCTTGGCGATCTTCTTGGAAAGCTCGCCGAGCTCGTCGCCCTCGCCCTCCTCGCCTTCGTTGCCGAGTTCGCGCTGGATCGCCTTCAGCTGCTCGTTCAGATAATATTCGCGCTGCGTCTTCTCCATCTGGCGCTTGACGCGGCTGCGGATCTTCTTTTCGACCTGGAGCACGCCCAGTTCGCCCTCCATGAAGGCGAAGACCATCTCCAGCCGGCGGACGGGATTGAGCTCGGCGAGCAGCGCCTGCTTGTCCGATACCTTGATGGTGATGTTGGCGGCGACCGCGTCGGCGAGCTTGGAGGATTCCTCGATCTGGCCAAGCTGAACCGCCGTTTCGGCCGGCAGCTTTTTGTTGAGCTTCGAATAATTTTCGAACTGCTCAACCACGGAGCGCATCAGCGCCGACACCTCGGCCCCTTCAATCTCCTCGACGTCGACCGGCTTCACCGCGGCAACAAGATGCTGTCCGCGCATCTCCATCGACTCGAGCCTCGCCCGCCGCTGCCCCTCGACCAGCACGCGCACCGTGCCGTCGGGCAGCTTCAGGAGCTGCAAAACGGTCGCCACCACGCCGAGATCGTAGAGCGCGTCGCGATCAGGATCGTCCTCGGCCGGGTCGAGCTGCGAGACGAGGAAAATGCTCTTGTCCGCCGCCATCGCGCTTTCGAGCGCCGCCACCGACTTGTCGCGCCCGACGAACAGCGGGACGATCATCTGCGGGAACACCACGATGTCGCGAAGAGGAAGGACGGGATAGGATTCGGTCACTGAAAACTCCAGGCAGGCGCGGCAAAAGGCGCGCCATTGCTATATGGGCCCGTCACCGGCCTTAGCAATGGTGACTCAACTCAGGGATCGCCGTCAGCTTTCGCTATGGTCACGCGGCGCAAGGAGCTCGCGGTGTCGTTTCGAACGACCTCTCGACATCGTGGCTCAATCTAGCTAATGACTGACTGGTCATTTATTTATGAGCCGCATCATGGCCGAAGAACCCCGGTGGCGCAGGCGTAAAGAGGACAGGCCCGGCGACATCTGCGCCGCCGCCCTTCAGGTCTTTGCCGAGAAGGGTTTCGCCGGTGCGCGTATCGAGGAGATCGCCAGGCGTGCCGGTCTCTCCAAGGGGACGCTCTACCTTTACTTTCCGACTAAGGAGGCCGTGTTCCGCGCGGTCGTCCGCGACGCCGTTGCCCCCAATATCGAGGTGATCCGGCAGACTGTGCTGGCGAGCGACCAACCGTTCGATGAGCTGGTCCGCATGCTGCTCCCCCGGGTCGCCGAGATCATCACCGCCGTTCCGCTGGGCGCCGTACTGAAGATGGTGGTGGGCGAATCGCGCAACTTTCCCGAACTCGCCAAGGTCTGGCACGACGATGTCGTCCTGAAGGCCGTGACCATATTGAGCGACGCCATCGAGAACGCCCAAGACCGCGGCGAGGTGCGGCCGGGGGATTCGCGCATCCATGCCTTTTCGCTGGTCGGACCGATGCTGCTCGGCGTCCTCTGGCGCGAGACCTTCACACCCGTCGGCGCGGCCGAGATCGATCTTCCCGCCATCGCCCGGCAGCATGCGGAGACCGTGCTGGGTGGCCTCAGCATTGCGGAGAAGGCGGGATGAAGCCCCAGCGCATCGTCATTGCCGGGCTCGTCGCGCTCGCCCTCCTGTTCCTCGGCTGGCGATTGTTGGCGCCCCAGTTCCGCCCTGCCCCGACCCTTTCCGGCTATATCGAGGGGGAGACGCTGTATCTCTCCGCGCCCGTCGCCGGCACGGTGACCCAGCTCGGTGTTCGGCGCGGGCAGCGGGTAGCGGCGGGCGCTCCTCTTTTCGAGATCGAGCCCGACCAGCGCCTCGCCCAACGCGACCAGGCCGAGGCGGAGCTCACCGCGGCCCTCGCCCAGGCCGAGGACGCCCGCAAGGGCCAGCGGCCGGTCGAGCTCGGCATCCTTGAAGCCGATCTGGCCGCCGCCGAAGCCCAGGCACGCGAGGCGCGCGCCAACCTTCGCCGCGTGGGGGCGCTCGTCGACAAGGGCATCTATGCCAAGGCCCGCCTCGACGACGCGCGCAACCAGTCGCAAAGCGCGGACGCGCGGGTCGCCGCCGCCCGCCGCCGTGTCGCCGCTGCGACTTTGGGCGACCGTGAAGACCAGATCCGCGCCGCGGACGCCCGCGTCGCCCAAGCGCGGGCAGGCGTCACCGAGACCGGCGCGCGGCTCAAGGACATGGCCCCGGTCGCCCCCGCCGCCGCCCGCGTCGAGGACGTCTTCTTCCAGCGCGGCGAATGGGCGAGCGCCAACCAGCCGATCGTCGCCCTCATTCCCGACGACCGCGTCTTCGTCCGCTTCTTCGTGCCCGAAACCGAGGTCGCCGCCTACAAGCCGGGGCAAAAGATCGAATTTTCATGCGATGCCTGCGCCGGCGCCCTTTCCGCCACCATCGTCTATGTCAGCCCGCGGCCGGAGTTCACCCCACCCATCATCTACAGCCGCGAGGCGCGCGACCGCCTGGTCTTCATGGTCGAGGCGCGGCCGGAAAACGGTGCCCGCCTGGTGCCCGGGCTTCCCGTCGACGTAACGCCACTATGACTATCGCCATCGACGTTCAGGGCCTGAACAAGTCCTTCGGCGCCCATCATGTGGTGAAGGACTTTTCGATCCAGGTGGAGGAAGGCCGCATCACCGGCTTCCTCGGCCCGAACGGTTCGGGCAAGACGACGACGCTCCGCATGCTGTGCGGCCTGCTCACCCCCGACAGCGGCCGTGGAACGGCGCTGGGCCTCGACATCGTCACCGATGCCGCAGCGATCAAGCAGCGGACGGGCTACATGACCCAGCGCTTCTCGCTCTACGAGGATCTGACCGTCGAGGAGAACCTCCAGTTCGCCGCCCGCATCCACGGCCTCGATCGACGCGATGAGCGGGTACGGACGGCGCTGGATGATCTCGGCCTCGCCGAACGCAAGGACCAGCTTGCCGGCGTGCTGTCGGGCGGATGGAAGCAGCGCCTGGCCCTCGCCGTCGCCACCCTGCACGAGCCCCGCCTGCTCCTCCTGGACGAACCCACGGCCGGCGTCGATCCGCAGGCCCGCCGCCACTTCTGGGACGAGATCCACGCCCTCGCGGCCAAAGGCCTGACGATCCTCGTCTCCACCCATTATATGGACGAGGCGGAACGCTGCCACGACATCGCCTATATCGCCTACGGCCGGCTGATGGCGCGCGGCACCGCCGAGAAAGTGGTAGAGGCCTCGAACCTTTCCACCTGGCGCGGCGACGGCCCGGGCGTCGACCGCCTCTCCGCCGAGTTGCTCCGGCAGCCTGGCGTCGAAATGGCCGCTCCTTTCGGCTCCGCCCTCCATGTCAGCGGAACCGACGCGCACGCGCTGGAGGCGGGACTCGCCCCCTATCGCCGACCCCCCTTCCGCTGGGAGAGAACCGAGCCCACGCTGGAGGATGTCTTCATTCACCTGATGAGCCAGGCGGAGGACAATTTCGGATGACGGATGCGTCTGCCCTCGTACGTCATTGCGAGCGCAGCGAAGCAATCCAGCGCTGCATGGATTGCCGCGTCGCTACCCTCCTCGCAATGACAGCGGCAGCCCTATGACGGCCTTCTCCCTCAGTCGCGTGATGGCGGTGCTGGTCAAGGAGTTCACCCAGCTCAGTCGTGACCGGCTCACCTACGCGATGCTGCTCGGGATTCCGGTCATCCAGCTCCTGCTTTTCGGCTATGCGATCAACACCGATCCGCGTGAGCTTCCGACCGCCGTTCTGGTGCAGGAGAATTCCAGCTTCGCCCGCTCCACCCTCGCTGCGATCGAGAATAGCGGCTATTTCGATATCGTGGCGCAAGCCCGCTCGCCCACCGAGCTCGACGAACTCGTACGCAGGGGCGAGGTCCAGTTCGCGGTCACCATCCCCGGCGACTTCACTCGCCGCGTCATTCGCCGCGACAAAGCCCAGATCCTCGTCGAAGCCGACGCCACCGATCCCGCGGCGACGGGCGGCGCCGTGGCCGCCCTCGCCGCCATTCCGCAAGAAGCGCTGCGCCACGACCTCACCGGCGCCGCCGCTCCCGAAAACGGCTCGGCCCAGCCCTTCGAGGTGGTCGTCCACCGGCGCTACAACCCGGAGAACATCACCAGCTACAATATCGTCCCCGGCCTGCTCGGAATCATCCTGTCGATGACCCTGGTGATGATGACCGCGCTCGGCGTCACCCGCGAGCTGGAACGCGGCACGATGGAAAGTCTGCTCGCCACCCCGGTCCAGCCTCTCGAAGTGATGGTCGGCAAGCTGGCTCCCTATGTCGTCGTCGGCCTCATCCAGACGATCCTCATCCTCATCCTCGCCCGATTTCTCTTCGACGTTCCCATGGCGGGGGGATGGTTCGGTCTCGGCGTCGGAGTCATGCTCTTCATCATCGGCTCGCTCGCGCTCGGCTTCCTCATCTCCACCGTGGCTCGCACCCAGCTCCAGGCAATGCAGCTCTCCTATTTCTATATGCTGCCGTCGATCCTGCTCTCGGGCTTCATGTTTCCATTCCGCGGCATGCCCGATTGGACCCAGGCGCTCGGCACCATCATCCCCGTGACCCATTTCCTGCGCGTGGTGAGAGGCGCCCTTCTCAAGGGGCAGTCGATCGCCGACATGGGGCCGAGCCTCCTTGCCCTCGCCATCTTCGTCTGCGCGGTCACCGCACTGGCGCTGGCGCGCTATCGGACCACCCTCGACTAACGCGCGTCATCCCGGCGAAAGCCGGGACCCAAGAACACGTGTTTACGAAGTCAGGCAACGATGCCTTCGCCTCTGCTCGAAGGCCAATGTTCTTGGTTCCCGGCTTTCGCCAGGATGACGGATAGCCCGAGGGGGGCCTAAGGCCGCGCTTCCAGGATCAGGTTGAACGGCGTCGTCGTCGCCACCCGCACCCGGCTGAAACCCGCCTCGCACAGCACTTCGCCGAGCCGCTTCGGCCCGGCCTGAGCGCCGAGTCCGAGGCCCACTTCCTGGGCCAGGCTGCCGGGCGTGCAGATCATGGTCGAGGCCGCATAATAGAGCCGTCCCACCGGGTTCATATTCTCGGTCAGCGAGTCGCCCGCCATCGGTTCGACGATCATGAAGGCGCCGTCAGGCTTCAGCATCTCGCGCACACGCCGTGCGGCGCCGACCGGATCCCCCATGTCGTGCAGGGCGTCGAACACGGTCACCAGGTCGTAGTCCGCACCCGGGCTGTCCTTGGCCGAAGACACCTCGAAGCGCAGGTTCGGCGGGTCACCGGCCTCGCGTGCCGCCTCTCGCGCCCGCAGGATCGAAGCCTCATGATAGTCGAGCCCGACGAACTGGCTGTTCGGGAAGGCCTGCGCCATGATGATCGTCGAAGCGCCGTGGCCGCAGCCGATGTCGGCGACTTTCGCCCCCGCCTCGAGCCGTTCGACGATGCCGTCCAGCGCCGGCAGCCATTCCTGGACCAGATGCGCGCGGTAGCCGGTGCGGAAGAACTGCTCGACACCGCAGAACAGGCAGGTCGAATGCTCGTGCCAGCCAACGCCCTCGCCGGTGCGGAAGGCCTCGGCGATCTTCGGCTCGTCCATGTAGACGGACGCGGTGAGTTGGAAGGCGCTCGCGACATAGACGGGCGAATTCTTGTCGGCGAGCGCCATGATCTGCTCCGGCGACATGAAGAAACGCCGCGTCTCGGCATCATATTCGACATAGCCCGAGGCCGCCTGGGCGTTCAGCCATTCGCGCACATAGCGCTCGTGCATCCCGGTCCGGTGGGCCAACTCCTCAGAGGTGACAGGCCCGCTCTCGGCCAGCGCCCTGTAGAGACCGAGCCGCTCGCCCAAGATGACCAGCGCGCCGCCACTCGCCGCCCCCATGTCGCCGACCATCTTGCCCATGAAGGCTTCGAGCTTGGCGGGGTCGGGTTCCGCGGCCGGCTTGGTGTCGGGTTGATGTTCGAGGGTGTTGAAAGTGGTGCCCATGGCTGGTCCTCCATCGGTTGAGACGCGAACGCCGCGAGCGGCGCACCGCTGGTGCCACCGTTCCTGTCAGCGTTGGAATAGCCTCTCGCCCGTGAAGGCCGCTTCGCGCGCCTGGCTGACGGTGCGACTCCCGCTGCCGTGGCTCCTGGGCACTTATATCATGGAAGCGGCGCCGCCGCCCAGCGGCGGCGGCGGGATATCAGGCCGCGTCTTCGTCCTTCTTCTCGGCATAGACGCGGACCGGCTCCTTGCGGCCTTCGACCACGTCCTTGTCGATCATCACCTCATCGACTCCGTCCATCGAGGGCAGGTCGAACATGGTGTCGAGGAGGATGTTTTCCAGGATGGAGCGGAGGCCACGGGCACCGGTCTTGCGCTCGATCGCCTTCTTGGCGACCGCGACCAAGGCCTCGTCGGTGAAGCTCAGCTTCACTTCCTCCATGTCGAACAGCTTCTGATACTGCTTGACGAGGGCGTTCTTCGGCTCCTTGAGGATCTGGACGAGCGCGTCGGTGTCGAGATCCTCCAAGGTCGCGATCACCGGCAGACGGCCGACGAATTCGGGTATCAGGCCGAACTTCAGAAGGTCCTCGGGCTCGCCTTGGCGCAGCACCTCGCCGGTCCGGCGCTCCTCGGGCGCGGCGACATAGGCGCCGAAGCCGATCGACTTCCCTTGCAGGCGATCCGAGATGATCCGCTCGAGGCCCGCGAAGGCGCCGCCGCAGATGAAGAGGATGTTGGTGGTGTCGACCTGCAGGAATTCCTGCTGCGGATGCTTGCGCCCGCCCTGAGGCGGGACGGAGGCCGTGGTGCCCTCCATCAGCTTCAAGAGCGCCTGCTGCACACCCTCGCCCGAGACGTCGCGGGTGATCGACGGATTGTCCGACTTGCGGCTGATCTTGTCGATCTCGTCGATATAGACGATGCCGCGCTGCGCCCGCTCGACATTATAGTCGGAGGCCTGGAGCAGCTTCAGGATGATGTTCTCCACATCCTCGCCGACATAGCCGGCTTCGGTGAGCGTCGTCGCGTCCGCCATCGTGAACGGCACGTCCAGGATGCGGGCCAGGGTCTGCGCGAGCAACGTCTTGCCGCAGCCGGTCGGGCCGACGAGCAGGATGTTCGACTTGGCCAGCTCCACATCCGCGCCCTTGGCGCCATGGGCGAGCCGCTTGTAGTGATTGTGGACCGCCACGGAGAGCACGCGCTTGGCATGGTCCTGGCCGATCACATAGTCGTCCAGCACCTTGCAGATCTCGGCCGGCGTGGGGACGCCGTCGCGGGTCTTCACCAGCGCCGACTTGGTCTCCTCGCGGATGATGTCGTTGCACAGCTCCACGCATTCATCGCAGATGAACACGGTCGGCCCGGCGATGAGCTTCCTCACCTCGTGCTGCGACTTGCCGCAGAAGGAGCAGTAGAGGGTGCTTTTGGAGTCGCCGCCGCTCAGTTTCGTCATATATTCCTTCAGGCGTGGCGCCTGCCTTCTTACCCTCGGCCTATCCTAGACCCTTATCTCACGATCACAATGGCCTAAACGTTAAGCCGACGCCTAAACGCCCAAGCTAAACGCTAAGCCGCGTTTTTCGCCGCATCCTCTTCCGCCGGCGCCGGCCGTTTGTCGAAAACCTCGTCCACCAGGCCGAATTCCTTCGCCTCGCCGGCCGAGAAGAACTTGTCGCGCTCGACGTTCTTTTCGATCTCCTCGATCGGCTGGCCGGTATATTGCGCCATCAGCTCGTTCATCCGGTGCCGGATGCGCAGGATCTCCTTGGCCTGGATCTCGATGTCGGTGGCCATGCCCTGGGCGCCGCCGGAGGGCTGGTGGATCATGATCCGGGCATTGTTCAATGCCACCCGCATCCCCGGCTCGCCGGCGCACAGCAGGAAGGCGCCCATCGAGGCGGCCTGACCGATGCACACCGTGCCGACCCGCGGGCGGATATATTGCATGGTGTCGTGGATCGCCATGCCCGCCGTCACCACCCCGCCCGGCGAGTTGATGTACATGAAGATGTCCTTCTTCGGATTCTCGCTCTCCAGATACAGGAGCTGTGCGGTGATGAGGGTCGCCATATGGTCCTCGACCGGGCCCGTCACGAACACGATCCGCTCGCGCAGCAGGCGGGAGTAAATGTCGAAGCTACGCTCGCCCCGGTTCGACTGCTCGATGACGATGGGAACGAGGGCGTTGACGATATCGGCGTGGTCCATGTGGGGAAGAATCCTGTGTATCTGGTTTGCTCCGGATACATCGGAGCATCCGAGGAAAGGTTCAAGCCCCGGCGGGCCGCGGCGACGCCGTCGGGGCGCCGCCGCGGTCTCCTCATGCTCTTACATACGCAACGTCGCCCGGGCATAGAAATATCGGCCCGGAACATCGTAGAGGGTCGGATCGAAATTATTGAGATCGCAGCTGAGGCAGGCCGGGGGGTCCTTGTCGAATAGGTTGTTGACGCCCACGGCGAAGCCGAAGTCGTCAGCGCCTGGCACGGTGAACCGCAGCTGCACGTCCGTATAGAAGCGGCTGCTCAGCACGTTCCGGTCCTCGTCGCCCCGCAGCCCTTCCTTCAGTTTCGAGATATAGCGACCGGTGATCGTCGCACCGAAATTCTCGATGTCCCAGTCGATGATGCCGATCGCCTTCCACTTCGGAAACCCCTGCGAAGGGCTGCCAACCTCCGTCCCCTCACGGCTGAGGACCTGAAGCCCCTCAGGGCCGGGGACCGTCACGTCGAAATTGAGCAGGAAGGTGTTGTTCCAAGTGAAGCCGAAGCGCCCGATCCCCGTCTCGCCGGTCCGATAGGCAAGATTCACGTCGACGCCGTCCGTCTCGATCTTCGCGATATTCTGCAGGAGGCCCGTCACCTGTGTCAGCTGGGCGCCGGCGCGGGTAATCAAGGCGCAGGCCGCGGGATCGTTGGTTATGACGCAGTTGGCCAGCGTTACTTCCGCGTCCACCGCCTGGATCGCATCGTCGATCTCGATATTGTAATAATTGGCCTCGACCGAGAGCCCTGGCAGGTAGGATGGGCTGTAGACGCCACCGACAATCCAGCTCTTCGATGTTTCTGGGGTCAGCGCTTCATTGCCGCCCACCAGCACCGATATCTGCGGATTGGCCTGCTGATAGCTTCCGCTCGCCGGAACGCCCGCGGCGATGCAATTCGCGCGCACCGTCGCGTCGTTCTGGAACCGGCGTGTGGCCGTGTTGCCCGCGTGGGACGAGCAGGGATCGTCGAGCGTCTGGTCGAAGCGGGACTGGGTCCCGAACAATTCTCCGATCGACGGCGCCCGGAAGCCCTCCGCAAACGAACCACGAAGGCGCAGATCCTGGATCGGCTTCCAATTGACACCGCCCTTGAACGTCGTTGTCGAGCCCGACGTCGAATAGTCCGAAATCCGCACCGCCCCATTCAATTCGAGCAATTGAACGAACGGTATGTCGGCCAGCAGCGGCGCGTTGATTTCGGCATAAGCTTCCTTGACCGAATAGCTGCCCCTGGTCGGTTGTGCCGGAATGTCGGAGCTGAAGCCGGCGGCAACGATGGGATCCGGATCGAACCGTCCTTTGAGCTTGCGATATTCGACGCCCGCGGCGATGCCGAGCGGGCCGCCGGGCAGATCGAACAGCTCGCCCGAGATGTTACCGGTGACGTCCCATTGGCTCTGCCGACTGCTGTCATTCTGGACGAAGGTGACGAAGTTGATCATTTCCGGCGTGATCGAGCCCGCGCCGCCGAACAGGTTGAAGGGGACGCAGGGCGCCGTGCAATCCGCCACCGGTCCGAGCGCCTGACGCAGCCGGCCGGAGTGGATGTTGCCGAACATCTGCTGCTCGGCCTTGTTGCGGCCATAAGAGCCGTTGACATCCCAATACCAGTCGCGATCGCCAATCTGGAACCGGCCGTCGAGGGTCGCGACACCATAGACCGTCTCGACGGTCTGCTCGAACCGCCGCGGCCCGCCCTCGACGAAGCGGCGCAGGATGAAGTCCATATTGCTCGCATCCAGGGTCACACCGAACGGGTTGAACGGGTTTGTGGCATCGACGGTAATCGCATCCAGCACCGGCGTGATGCCGGCCGCTGGCCCTATGCCGAAGGGTAGCGGCGCCGCCTGATTCTTCGATTTGCGCTCGTTCCAGATGCCCTTCACCGAGAAGTTTATCGCCGGCGTGACCTCGTAGTGCAGATTGCCGAACACGCCGTACCGTTCGAGCGGGATCTGAATATAGTTGAAAGGCGCGAAGTTGAACCGATCAGCCGGGTCCCTGAAGGCCCGAAAATCGGCCGGCGTGGTCGTCCGCCCGATGACCGGTGCATCAAGCGTCAGGTTGTTGCGCCGCCCTGGGCCCGCTCCGAACAAGGAATAGAAGCCGTTCGGCAGGAAGCCCGAACACCCGCCCTCCAGGCAGCTGGTCGCATAAGGCGCGGGGAAGCGGGAGAGGGCACGATCGATCGCCCCGATCGGGTACTGCTTCACGTAATTGGCGCCAACGACGATCCGAAGCGGGCTGTCCCCGCCATTGCCCCAGCTTAGCTGATAGTTCTGGGTCTCCCCGTCGCCTTGTTCGAAAACGCCAATCTGCGCGGAGGCTTCTAGCCCCTCCTGCTCCTTCTTGGTGATTATGTTGACGACGCCGGCGATCGCATCGGACCCGTAAATGGCCGAGGCGCCGTCTTGGAGCACCTCGATCCGCTCGATCGCGCTTTCCGGAATGGAGTTGAGGTCGGTGGAGCCGGGCACACCGCTTGCCGATGCCCCCAGCACATAGCGGATACCGTCGACCAGGACGAGCACGCGCCGCGACCCCAGATAGCGAAGGTCGATCTCCGCGGCGCCCGCGCCCACGCCGCCGCCGTCGGGCGGATTGCCAAGATTGCCACTATTGTTGAACTTGGAGTTGAGCCCGCCGCCGGAACTGGGCAGGCGCTGGAGGACATCATTGACGGAGTTCAGGCCGGTCTTGGCGATGTCCGCCTCGTCGACGAACACGATCGGCGCCTCCTGCGACAGCGGGTCTCGACGGATGCGCGAGCCGGTGACAATGATGGCTCCACCCTGCGTTTCGGCGGCCGTCGAAGCCTGCTCTTCCGGCTGCTCCGGAGGAATGATTTCCTGCCCGAAGGCCGGCGCCGCGAGCGCCGCTGCGACGGTCGTGAGCGAGACACAAGCAAAACGACACATTTTCGGATAATGCGACATTTCTTGCCCCTTTCACCGTTCAAGGCGCGGAGTGCGCCGCCGCGCGTACGGAATAATGCTGTCGAAGGGGAAAGTTCCGGAGACGGGCTTTTCACGTAGTTTTTTAGCCTGTTGTTGCCTCTTTGTGACAGTTGACAATGGCTTCCTCGGTCGCCTGCTCGCGACTTCCTTAAAAGACTTGCTCCTAAAGGATTCCCGACTCGACTGGAGCGGAACATGGGCCGCCCTCCCCCACCCCGTACCCATCGCATATTTCCACCCCCCGTAGTTCGCGTTAACCATATGGCAGGACGGGTGTGGGAATTGGGCGGGATGGGGCAGAAGAAGCTGGGCGCCGTTGGCGCCATATTGTCACTCATGCTGACGACGGGCGCGGCCTCGCAACCGGCCGCGGCGGCAAGTCGCGCCGGCTCCGGGCGCACGCCGTCCCCTCTGTCGGCGTCCTTATGCCGCCTCGGCTTCGCCTCCATCCCGATGACTCCGCTGGCCAGCGGCCACCATATGGTCGAGGTGAGCGTGAACGGCCGGGCGGGTGCCTTCCTGGTCGACACCGGGGCGGGCGTGACGATCGTTCACACACCGTCTCTGGAGTCGTTCGGGTTGGCGCCCGCTGCCGGCGGCCATGCCGCCGGTACACTGACGGGAGTCGTGCCTTTTGCTCCCGTCGCGGTAGCCCGGTTTGCAATCGGCGGCACCGCTACGCAGATGAGCCGAATCTACGCGATGGACCTATCTCACATTGTGGAGACGATCGCGGCGACTACGCGGCAGCCGATCCAGGGCTTGATCGGGCAGGACGTGATGCGGGCCCAAGAGGCCATCATCGATGTCGAACACTCGGTTCTTTATCTGAAGACGGTCGACGCCTCGCGAGCGGATCCCGCATTGTGCAACGACGAAACGGCGCCGGCCGGGACGGCGATTGCCAAGGTCGTCGGCAACGGCGCCTTGCAGCCCCCGGCGGTGGGGCTTGTGGTGAGCCGAGAATAGAAGCCTGCCCTTTTCCCTCTCTGGGAAGGGCCGATCGGCATCTCCTCCACTTTGCCGCCTTGGCGCGGCCAGGCGGCCTGCCGCGCGCTCGGCACGACCCGTCCCGTACTAACCCGGACGGAACCGAATCGACGCGTAATAAGTCGCCGCTCATCGGTTTACCCTTCAGCTGATGCGGCCGGAGCGCCGCACCTAACCGCGGCGCCGCCGTCGCCGGCAGCCCGCCTTGGAAAAGGAGTAGATGTGATGAGAACAGCCGCTTTAGCGATTGCGCTTCTGATGAGTGGCGCGGCCATCGCGCAGACCTACGAGACCGATACCACGGTCGATACTGGCGCCCAGCCCGATACCGATCAGAGCGTCGATGCCGATGTCCAGACGCAGCCTGACATGACGACCGACACCGACACGACGGCCGAGCCGGGCATGACCACGCAGACCGATACCACCCAGACCGCGCCGCCCACCCAAACCGACCAGCCTACCCAGACCGACACGACAACTCACACGGACATGACGACGCACACCGGCACCCCGTCCCAGACGGACCCGATGGCGACAACAACCATGGACCAGACCCAGACCCAGACTCAGACTCAGATGTCGACAGCCATGGCCCCCGCGAGCGAGCCGATCGTCCAGCCGGGCAATGACAATCCGGAGCACGACGCGCGCGGCATCGCCGTCATTTCCGATCCGGCGATGGTTCCGTCGGGCTGGAACGGCATCACCGGCAGTGCCGTCGGCGGCCCGCTCGTCGACCCGGCGACCGGCGAGACCATGGCTGCGGCCGACGCCTCCTACCCGCCTTGCTCGGCTGACGTCACCGACAACTGCCTGCAGGCCTATGAACGGGGCCGTTCGAGCTAAGTCCTGAGCAGCCTCACAAAATCCCGTCCCTGCGCCACGGCCGGGGCGGGATTTTCTATTCGCCTACGGCCGGAAAGCTCAAATAATGGAGCCGCCGCACCTCACGGCGTCCGCGCACGACGGTGTCGAGGATGAGGCCGGTCATGAAGCTCAAGGCCGCAACGATCATCATGCCGGTGACGAGCACCGCCGTCGGAAAGCGCGGCACCAGGCCGGTCTCGGCGTAGGTGATGGCGAGCGGAATGGCGAGGACCACCGCCGTCACCGCCAGCGCCAGGCCGAAGCTGCCGTAGAAGAGCACCGGGCGCTCGATGCGGAAGAGATGGCCGATGGTACGCATGATGCGCCAGCCGTCGCGATAGGTGGAGAGCTTGGACTCGGAACCTTCCGGCCGGGCGCCATAAGCGGTCTCGACTTCGGCCACCGGCATGGCGAGTTCCAGAGCGTGGACCGATATTTCCGTCTCGATCTCGAAGCCACGCGAAAGGGCCGGGAAGGATTTGACGAACCGTCGGGAGAAAACGCGGTAGCCCGACAATATGTCGCTGAAGGTCCGCCCGAAGATGCGGGCGAGGATACCTGTCAGCATGCGATTGCCGAAGCGATGCCCGCGCCGATACGCCGCCTGCTCCTCCGAGCGCCGCGAACCGACCACCATATCCAGCTGTTCGCCCGCCAGCCGCTGCACCAGCACCGGTGCCGCGGCGGCATCGTAGGTGGCATCGCCGTCTGCCATCACGTAGACGTCGGCCTCGATGTCCGCGAACATACGCCGCACGACATGCCCCTTCCCCTGCATGCGCTCGGTGCGAACGATGGCGCCGGCCGCTGCGGCAACCTCTCGGGTGCGGTCGGTCGAATTATTGTCGTAGACGTAGATACGCGCGCCGGGCAGCGCGGCGCGGAAGCCGGCGACCGTCTGCCCGATCGCCGCTTCCTCGTTATAGCAGGGCAAGAGGACGGCGATGCGAAGCGCTTGTTCGTCGCTCATATTCCCCCACTCCGTTCCGCCTGAGCCTGTCGAAGGCCTGCCCTTCTCTTAAGAAGAAGAAAGGTGCTTCGACAAGCTCAGCGCGAACGGCTTATCAGGCCTTCTTCGCCGCGGCCTTCTTGGCGGCAGGCTTCTTGGCAGGAGCCTTCTTGGCGGCAGGCTTGTCGTCGGCCTTCTCGGCCTTCGCTTCCTTCGCCGCCGCGGCCTTCTTGGGAGCGGCCTTCTTCGCCGGCTTCTCCTCGGCCTTGGTCTCCTTGGCGGCCTCGGCCTTGCCCTTCTTCGTGGCAGCCTTTTTCACCGGCTTCGCCTCGCCATGGTCGTGCCCGCATTCCGGACCATGGACATGGCCTTCCTCGGCCTCGATCTCATGCTCCAGTACGTCGCGCGTCACGGTGCGATCGGTGATCTCCGCCTTCGAGAAGAGGAAATCCACCACCTTGTCCTCGAACAAGGGCGCGCGCAGCTGTGCGGCCGCCATCGGCTCCTGACGGACGTACTGGACGAACTTCTCGCGGTCGGCGGGCTTATACTGCTGCGCCGCCTGCATGATGAGCTGGTTCATCTCTTGGTTGGTGACTTCGATGCCGTTCTTCTGGCCGATCTCGGAGAGGAGCAGGCCCAGACGCACGCGGCGCTCGGCGATCGCGTGGTAATCGTCCTTTTCCTTCTCCATCTCGGCGAGCGCGGCCTTGGGATCGGCCTCGTGGCTCGCTTCATGCTCGAGCTGGCGCCAGATCTGGTTGAACTCGGCCTCGACCATCGAGGGCGGGACCGGGAAATCATGGTCGGCGGCGAGCTGGTCGAGCAGCTTGCGCTTCATATGGGTGCGGGTGAGACCGTTCAGCTCCTGCTCGATCTGGCCCTTGATGAGGCCGCGGAGCTGGTCGATGCCCTCGAGGCCCATCGCCTTGGCGAACTCGTCGTCGGGCTTGGCCTCGCGCGGGGTCTGGACCTCGTTGATCGTGACGTCGAAGGTCGCGGTCTTACCTTTGAGGTAGTCGACGTTATAGTCCTCCGGGAAGGTAACGTTGACCGTGCGCTGCTCGTTGGCCTTCGCGCCGATCAGCTGGTCCTCGAAGCCGGGGATGAGGCGGCCGGAGCCGATCTCGATCGACATGCCCTCGCCCTTGCCGCCTTCGAACGGCTCGCCGTCGACCTTGCCCTCGAAATCCATGATAACGAGGTCGCCCTTCTCGGCCTTGTGCTTGGCCGGGGCGGGGTCGAAGCTCTTCTGGCCCTGGGCGAGCTGCTCCAGCGCCTTGTCGACGGCCGCTTCCTCAGGTTCGACCGTGAGGCGTTCCAGCTCCAGCGCGTCGATCTTGGGCTCGGGAACGTCGGGAAGCGTCTCAAGCTCGACGGTCACGACCGCGTCCTTGCCGGGCTCGCCGCCTTCCTTGAGCTCGACGGCGGGCTGCATCGCCGGACGCAGCTTCTCGTCGGCCATCAACTTCTGGACGCCTTCCTGGATGGCGCTGTTCAAGGCCTCCTGCTGCAGGGCCGGGCCATGCATCTTGCGGACGAGGTTGGCGGGCACCTTGCCGGGGCGAAAACCGGGCATGCGGATGCGCGGCGCGACCGTCTTCAGCTCCTGGTCGACGCGGGCGTCGATGTCCTTGGCCGGAATGGTGATCTTGAAGGCGCGCTTCAGGCCCTCGTTCAACGTCTCGACAGTCTGCATTTCGGAGCCAAACCTTCGTCTGATGGAAATCTGTGTGAGCGGCACTTCGCTGGCGGCGAAGCTGGTGCGGGCGAAGGGACTCGAACCCCCACATCTTTCGATACCAGAACCTAAATCTGGCGCGTCTACCAGTTCCGCCACGCCCGCAGGGCCGCCGGTCGACGCGCGTCTATAGGCTGCGCGCGCGAAGCGCAAGGCGCGGATTGCGCATCGCGCTGCTCGCCTTAGTCCATCGCATCGTCACGATAGGCGAGTTCGAAATTGCCCCATCGCCGGCCGTTCACATAGAGCGGCACGAACACGTTCTTGACCGGAAGATAGCGCCCCTGCCCAAGGTCCATCCGGTAGGTGACGAGCATCGCTTCCTTGTCGCTCTCCACCGCCCGCCGCGTGGCGTCGTCCATGAAATTGCGGCGGTTGCGGCAATATTTGGCGTTCCATTCCGGATCGGGACTCTGCGGCTGGGACCGCTCGGAGATGTGGGTCGGCAGGTAGCCGTTGATGTCGGTCAGGGCGCCGGCGATGTGGCGCGCGTCGGCATTCTTGATCCGGTCCAGGATCGGCCGAATATGCTCGTCGGCGAAAGCGCAGAAACGCGTCTCGTACTGGACGGGATTGGTCCCGGGCATCGGCACATAATCGAAGTCGAACACCGCCTCCGCGTCGATCTCGCCCCGGGCGACGCCATCCTCGATCACCTGCGTGATCTCGCGCGTGACCGCCTGGGCGCGCTCGACGAACACCGTGTCGTCGATGCGGACGCCGCAGCCGGCGAGCCGGTCGAGCATGTCGCCGGACAGTTGCTCCAGCTTCGCCAGCCGCTCCTGCGCCGCGTGAAGCTGTCCGCCATTCTCCCGCGCGTCGGCGGCGAAGGCGGAAAGCCCCCCTTTCATGCTGTCGACGCTGTGCTGGATGAGCGCGGTCGACTGGGCGATCCCGTCGGTCTGCCGGTCGACCATGGCGACGATGTCGGCGACGTCGCGGGCCGTGTCGTTGATCGTCGCGAAGCCGGTCTTGGCGATCCGGCTCTTCTCGACGCCGGTCTTGATCTCGGAGGTGACCGCTTCCGCCTCCCGTGTCAGCGAGGCGATGGTGGCGGCGATCTCGCTGGTCGCGGAGCGCGTGTCGTGGGCGAGCTTCTTCACCTCGGCGGCGACGACGGCGAAGGAACGGCCCGCCTCCCCCGCCCGCGCCGCCTCGATCGTGGCGTTGAGCGCGAGCATGTTGGTCTTGTTGGCAATGCCCTCGATGCTGCTGGAGACCTTCTGGACCTGGATCATCGCGTCGGCGAAGCCCGACATGCGGTCGCCGAGTTGCACGACCAGGTCGGTGAGGCCGCTGAAGATGGCGATGGTGTCCTGGATCGCCGCCTGTCCCTGGCCGAGCTTTTCCCGCGCCTGCTCGGCCAAAAGCCGTGCCTCGTCGGTGGAATCGGAGACCCTGGCCTGATCCTCCATCAGGCGGGAGGTCACGTCCTCCAGCGTATCCAGCGTCTTGAGGTTCGAGGATATGCGCTCCGAGACCCCGGCGACGTAGCCGGAGACGTCGCTGCACTCGATCGCCAGAGATCCGCAATTGCGCGCCACGATGTTGATGGCATCGCCATCGGCCCGGTCGATCGCACTACTCGCCACGCTATGCCCCCGCTTCAGCTATGTCGCGCCTCGTTCTAGGAACGAAATATTGAGAGGTCGTTAACCACCCGCCCGCTGGTTTCCGCCTGCCGGCTGGGCTAGAGCGAGCGGCATGTTCTTCTCCTTCGTCGACGAACTTCGTGCCGCGGGCATCCCCGCTTCGATGAAGGAGCATCTCATGCTCCTGGAGGCGCTCGACGCGTCCGTGATCGCGGCGAGCCCGGAGGAATTCTACTATCTCGCCCGCGCCACCTTCGTGAAAGACGAAGGGTTGCTCGACCGGTTCGACCAGGTGTTCGGCAAAGTCTTCAAGGGGCTGGAGGCGAGCTACGGCACGGACGCGGTGCCGATCCCCGAGGAATGGCTGAGGAAGATCGCGGAACTCTATCTGACGCCCGAGCAAATGGAGGCGATCAAGGCGCTCGGCTCCTGGGACGAGATCATGGAGGCGCTGAAACAGCGGCTCGAGGAGCAGAAGGAGCGTCACCAGGGCGGCAACAAATGGATCGGCACCGGCGGCACCTCCCCCTTCGGCGCCTATGGCTATAATCCGGAAGGAGTCCGCATCGGCCAGGAGGGCGGCCGGCAGGGCCGGGCGATCAAGGTCTGGGACAAGCGCGAATTCCGCAACCTCGACAACTCCAAAGAACTGGGCACGCGCAACATCAAGGTCGCGCTCCGGCGTCTGCGCCGTTTCGCCCGCGAGGGCGCGGCCGAGGAATTGGACCTCGACGCGACGATCGACGGCACCGCCCGGCGCGGCTGGCTCGACATCCAGATGCGCCCGGAGCGTCACAATGCGGTGAAGCTGCTCCTCTTCCTCGACGTCGGCGGATCGATGGACCCGCACATCAAGGTCTGCGAGGAGCTGTTCTCGGCCGCGACATCCGAATTCAAGAATCTCGAATTCTTCTACTTCCACAACTGCGTCTATGAGGGCGTGTGGAAGGATAACCGCCGCCGCCATTCCGAGCGGACCAAGACCTGGGACGTGCTCCACAAATACGGCCACGACTATAAGCTCGTCTTCGTCGGCGACGCTTCGATGAGCCCTTACGAGATCAGCCATCCCGGAGGCTCGGTCGAGCATTTCAACGAGGAAGCGGGCGCCGTCTGGATGCAGCGGATGGTGAACACCTATCCGTCGGCCGTCTGGCTGAATCCCCTGGGCGAGCGATATTGGGGTTATTCCCAGTCGATCGGCCTGATCCGCGCCCTGATGCAGGACCGCATGTATCCGCTGACGCTCGAAGGCCTCGATGAAGCGATGCGGACGCTGAGCCGGAAGAACTGAGGTTAGCCGCAGCTTGTCATCGGCTTGAGCGGCGGGCATCGTTTCGCTCCCAAAAAACCAGGGGGGCGCCATTCAATGCTGAAATATCTTCTTCTCGCCGCGACGATGCTGTCTGCGTCGCCCGCCCTTGCCGAAGTCCACGAATATCGCGTGCTCTCCGGCGGAAACGATGTCGGGCACCTGAAGGCCGATGTCGATGCCCAGCGCGTCACCATCGATTACGACTATAAGAATAACGGCCGCGGCCCGACCATCGCGGAGACGATCGCGCTGGACGCGGACGGCTATCCCGTCCGCTGGGACATCGAAGGAGCGACCACCTTCGGCAACAAGGTCGACGAAAGCTTCGCGCGCGAAGACGGCTCGGCGACGTGGCGGGACGCGACCGGCGAGGGGCAAGGTCCTACGGCCGAGGCGCGCTTCTACGTGCCGCAGAATGGAAGCCCCTGGTCGCTGGCGCTGGTGGCCAAGGCCCTGCTCGTCGACGAGGATCGCAGCCTGCCGGTGCTGCCGGGCGGCACCGCCAGCCTTACGGCGCGTGACACGATGACATTCGAAGGTCCGGACGGGCCGGTGGCGGCGACCATGTACGAGCTCAGCGGCCTCGATCTCAATCCCAGCTACCTGGCGCTCGATGCGGACGGCAATCTGTTCGCGCTGGCGAGCCCCCGCTTCGCCGTCATCCGCGCCGGCTATGAAGCGGCGGACCAGAAGCTGCGCGATTATGCCGAACAGCTCTCGACCGATCGCTTCGTCCGCATCCAGAAGGAAGCGGCGCACGATTTCGAAGGTCCGGTCCGCATCCGCAACGTCTACGTCTTCGATGCCGAGGACATGACCCGCAAGGGCCCCTATGCCGTCGTCTGGCACGAGGACCGGATCAGCAGCGTCCAGCCGAACGACGCCCCCGTCACGCAAGGCGAGACGGTGATCGACGGCGACGGCGGCACGCTCGTCCCCGGCCTTTACGAAATGCACGGCCATATCTCCCAGGGCGGCGCGCTGCTGAACATTGCCGCCGGCATCACCTCTGTGCGCGACATGGGCAACGAGAATGACGTGCTTGCCGGCCTGATCCAGCGCATCGGCGACGGCACGATCGCCGGTCCCCGCATCACCCGCAGCGGCTTCATCGAGGGTAAGAGCCCCTTCAGCTCCCAGACCGGCGAATTGGTCGAGACCAAGGAGCAGGCGCTCGATCAGGTACGCTGGTACGCGGCCCGCGGCTTCCATCAGGTGAAGCTCTACAACTCGATGACGCCGGAATGGGCGCCGGACCTGGTGAAGGAGGCGCACCGGCTGGGATTGCACGTCGCCGGCCACGTCCCCGCCTTCTCCAACGCCGACGCGATGATCGAGGCGGGCTTCGACGAACTCACCCATATCAACCAGCTGGTGCTCGGCTGGATCCTGGATGAGGGCGAGGATACGCGCACCCTCCTCCGCCTCACGGCCCTGGACCGGCTGCCCGCGCTCGATCTCTCCAGCGCGCCCGTGCAGCGCACGCTCGACATGATGGTCGGCAACGAGGTCTCCATCGATCCGACCCTCACCATTCACGAGAATCTGCTGCTCGGCCGCAACGGCAAGGTGTCGCCGAGCTTCGCCGACATTTACGATCATATGCCGATCGGCCAGCAGCGCAGCCTGAAGGAAGCCTGGGCGGACGTCTCCGCGCCGGGACAGGACGAGAAATATCGAGGCGCCTTCGACCAGATCATGGCGACGGTGCGAATGATGAAGGATCGCGGCATCTTCATGGTGCCGGGGACCGACATGGGCGGCTCCTTCGCCTATCATCGCGAGCTCGAGCTGTTCCAGCGCGCCGGCTACACTGCTCCGGAAGTGCTGCGGCTGGCGTCGCTCGGCATGGCCGAATATCTGGGGCAGGACGAGGACTTGGGCTCGATCGAAGACGGCAAGCTGGCCGACTTCTTCCTCGTGCCCGGCGACCCGACCAAGGATCTCAAGGCGGTGAAGTCCATCTCCATGGTGGTGGCGAACGGCACCGTCTATTTCCCGAGCGAAATCTATCCCCATTTCGGGATCAAGCCGTTTGCGCCCGCGCCGCGGATCGTAACCGCCGCCCCCTGACAACAAGGGAGCGCGCCCGAACCGGGTCAGCGCTCCCCTTGTTCGCCCTCTAGGGCCGCTCGCACGTTACCGAGGTGCGCCTCATAATTCCGCCACCGTCCGGCTGAGCGGCGGTAGATGGGCTGGCGCACCTGCCAGACGCTTGCCGTCCTGACGGCCGTGTTCGCCTCATGGAAGGAGAGGCAGGACTCCTTCCATTCGAGGCCGCAAAAGCCAAGAAGGCGCTCGATGGTGGGACGCGGCTCGGCGACCAGGGCCTCATAATCGAGGTCGTAAATGTCCTTCGGATAGAGCGCCTTCCAGTGCGCCATCAGGCGGCGGTACTGGCCGTGCCAATGGGCCGTGTCCATGAGGTCGAGCGCATAGGGCATGCTGTGGTCGAGGTGGAGGAAGTAGATCGACAGGATGTTGTCGAGCGGTTCCCGGCGGGTGTGGACGATCCGGGCGTCCGGAAACAGCGCCTTGATGAGGCCGATATGGAGGAAATTGTCGGGCCGCTTGTCGGTGACGAGACCGGCGTCGGGATGGATGGCACGGAGCCGCTCCAAATAATCGCGGCGCAGGCGTTCGAGCTTCTCGGGACCGGCCTCCGCCGCCGCCTCCGGATAAGGCTGAAGCTCCCGCTGAATGAGGGTCGGCAGCAGGTTCAGCTCCCCACCGGCAGTCACCTGGCTGTGGCTCGCCAGGATCTGCTCAGTCAGGGTCGAGCCGGACCGGAACATCCCGCAGATGAAGAGCGGCGCGCCGGTCTCGCCTTGACCTCGCGCGGCCGGTGCGGGGAAGGCCTCAATGAGACGATCGATCAGGCTCTCCACTGCCGCTGCGTCGTAGCGCACGGGCGCGCCGGCGCTGGCACGGCTGGCGGCATTGGCGTCGCCATAGGCGGCGAAAGCCTCGTCATAGGCTCCGGCGGCGTCGAGCGCCTGACCCAGCGCGAAGCCGAGATCCGCCCGATCGACGGCGCTTACGCCAGGGCGGGCGATCGCTTGCCTCAGTCGATCGATCATTGGATCGTCGGGACCTGCAGCCCTCGTCAGGCCGGCCAGCCGCGTCAGCGCCAGCGCGTGGTCGGGCTCCAGCGCCAGCACTTGCTCATAGGCCTCCCGCGCCTCGACCCGCAGGCCGCGATCTTCGTGGAGATTGCCGAGGTTGAGCCAAGCGGGAACGTAGCGCGGATTGAGCGCCAGCGCGGCCTTCAGCTCCGCCTCGGCGGCATCGCTCCGGGCGAGATGATCGGCGAGGATGACGCCCCGGTTGAGATGGACCTCCTCCGGCTGGCTGACACCATGGTCCAGGGCGCGCTGATAGGAAACCAGCGACTCTTCGAACCGCCCCGCCCAGCGTTGGAGGTACCCCAGATTGTACCAGCCTGCCGGAATGTCCGGCCGCAAGGCCAGCAGCTGCTCATAAGCCGCGATGGCGTCCTGAACCCGCCCGGCCCGTTGCAGGTCGGTGGCGCGCCTGAGCAGCGTTTCGGGCGTCTCGGCGGTCATGGATAGCGCAGATAGGGCCGCCGTTCTTCCAACCAGGCGCACTCGTCCGGCAAGGTCAGCGCCTCCAGGTCTTCCGGCGTCGCGGCCGCGTCGTCGACCCACTCGCGGAGAGCCGGGCCGCCGTTGATGACATCGATGGCGAGCTTGTCGAACTCATATTCGTACGGGAAGTCGCGCCAGAGCGGATAATCCGGATAGAGACGGCGGATCGCCTTGAAGGCGAGCGCCTGGAGCCGCCAGGGTTTGAAGGCGCCGTGGTCGTAACGCGGACCCTCGGCGTGGATGTGGACGCCGTTGCAGAGCTTGCCGACATGCTTGTGGAAGGTCGGCTCGAACCAGCAGTCGCGAAGGATGCAGCCCCGCAGCCACTCCGGCGCGAGCGACCGCATCTCGGCGATCACCGCCTTGGCGTCGATATCGGGCGCGCCGAACAGCTCCAGCGGGCGGGTCGTGCCCCTCCCCTCGGACAAGGTCGTGCCCTCGAGCATCACCGTGCCGGCATAGGCGCGGGCCATGTTGACGTTCGGGGCGTTGGGGCTGGGATTGATCCAGATGCGCTCCTCCAGCGGCCAGCCATGGCCGGGCGCCGCATCGGGCTCATAACCTTCCATCTCGATGACGCGATAGGCGACGTCGAGCTTCATCTCGTCCACGAACCAGAGACCCAGCTCGCCCAATGTCAGGCCGTGGCGCATCGGCATCGGCCCGGCGCCGACGAAGCTCTCCCAGCCGGGGCGGAGCGTGAGCCCCTCGACCGGGCGTCCGGCGGGGTTGGGGCGATCGAGCACCCACACTTCCTTGCCATGCTCGGCCGCCGCCTCGAGGACGTAGAGCAGGGTCGTGATGAAGGTGTAGATGCGGCAGCCAAGGTCCTGCAGGTCGACGAGCAGGATATCGAACGTGCCCATCGCCTGGCCGGTGGGGCGTCGGACCTCGCCATAGAGGCTGAAGACGGGGATGCCGTGCGCCGGGTCGTTATAGTCCGGCGACTCCATCATATTATCCTGCTTGTCGCCGCGCAGGCCGTGCTGCGGCCCGAAGGCGGCACTGAGCTTGATGTCACCCGACGCGGCGAGGGCGTCGAGCGAATGGGTCAGATATTCCGTCACTGATGCGGGATGGGCGAGCAGCGCCACGCGCTTGCCCTCCAGCGGCGCGCGCAGGGCCGGATCGGCGAGGAGGCGGTCGATACCGAATTTCATGGTCGAACTGCTGGCGGGAGTTGGAGTGCAAAGCAATCGGAATGATGAAAATCCGGGTCGCCGGGAGGATGCGCCAGCGCCCAATAGGATTTGCGGCCAGACCGCTCCTCGATAACGGCCGAGAGCCCCATTCGCGCAGGTCCCGCCCAAGCCAGCGTCGCCTGCAATTCGTAGCATCCGACATCCGCGCGGGCCCCGATAATCGGGGCAGTCACCGCGGCAAGGCTCCTCCCCTCCCGATAGTCCTTGAAGCGATAGGCGGCCCATTGCGTCGACGGCGCGAAGTTGAATTCGTGATAGCCGGTACCCGATGTGTCGCGAAGGAAAGCTTCGAAGCAGCTATGCTGCCACAGATCGTCCGCTCGGGTCGACGCGGCCGGAGGCGGCAGCAGGATCTCGCCTATTTCGCCTGTGACGCGATAGTGCAACGCCAGCTTCCCGGGGTTCGTAGATTCTACCTCCACTTCGATGCGAGACACGGCATTGGAGGGCGTGTCTGGATGAACCCTCAGCGCGACGCGCATGCCGCCTCCGTCACCAGCCCGATTGCCAGCCTCAAATCCGCCATGTAACCGCACGCCTCATGAGCCAGTACAAGTCCGATCTCCTCCGCCTACTCGACGAGCGCGGCTATATCCACCAGTTGACCGACGCCGAGGGCCTAGATGCCTTGGCGACGAAGGAGATCGTGCCGGGCTATATCGGCTTCGACCCGACCGCGCCCTCGCTCCATGTCGGCAGCCTGGTCCAGATCATGCTGCTGCGCCGGCTCCAGCAGGCGGGGCACAAGCCCATCGTGCTGATGGGCGGCGGCACCGGCAAGATCGGGGATCCAAGCTTCAAGGACGAAGCGAGGAAGCTGATGACCGAGGAGACGATCGCGGCCAACGTCGCCTCGATCAAGCGGGTGTTCGAGAATTTCCTGACCTTCGGCGACGGGCCGACCGACGCGATCATGCTCGACAATGCGGAATGGCTGGACGCCCTCGAATATATCCCCTTCCTTCGGGAGGTGGGGCAGCATTTCTCGATCAACCGGATGCTGACCTTCGACAGCGTCAAGCTGAGGCTCGATCGGGAGCAGTCGCTCTCCTTCCTCGAATTCAACTATATGATTCTCCAGGCCTATGACTTCCTGGAGCTGTCGCGCCGCGCCGGGTGCCGGCTGCAGCTCGGCGGATCGGACCAGTGGGGCAATATCGTCAACGGCGTCGAGCTCGCCCGCCGCGCCGACGGGACGCAAGTCTATGGCGTGACGACGCCGCTCATCACCACCGCCGACGGCGGCAAGATGGGCAAGACCATGTCGGGCGCGGTGTGGCTCAACGCGGACCAGCTGCCGCCCTATGATTATTGGCAGTTCTGGCGGAACACGCAGGACGCCGATGTGGGGCGCTTCCTGAGGCTCTTCACCGACCTGCCGGTGGACGAAGTCGCGCGGCTGGAGTCGCTCCAGGGGAGCGAAATCAACGAGGCGAAGAAGGTGCTGGCTGACCTCGCCACAGCGATGGCGCACGGTGAGGCCGCGGCAACCGAGGCGGCGGAGACGGCGCGTAGGACGTTCGAGCAAGGCGCGGCGGGAGACTCCCTGCCGACGCTGAGGGTGCAGGGCGATGGGCTCGGCATCGTCCAGGCCCTGACCGTGCTCGGCTTCGCCGCCTCGAACGGCGAGGCTCGGCGCAAGATCGGCGAAGGCGCCGTGCGGCTCAACAATGTCGTGATCTCCGACCCGACCTTCACGATCGTGCTGGAGACCGACGAACCGCTGAAGCTCAGCCTCGGCAAGAAAAAGCACGGCCTCCTGACACGCTGATCGTTGTCATTGCGAGGAGCGGAGCGACGCGGCAATCCAGACCTACGAGGCTGGATTGCTTCCCCGGCTTTCGCCGGGGTCGCAATGACGGCTGTTATCCCGAGCGCAGCAGTCCCACGGCCGCGTCGCGCTCGAACAAATAGAGCAGGGTTCGCGCCGCCTTGCCGCGCGGGCCTTCGAGGCCGCCGTCGCGGTCGACGAGGAGGCGGGCATCGTCCATCGCAGTCTGGGCGAGCTCCGCGATCTGTTCGGGACTGGCGAGACGGAACTGAGCCTCGCCCGACTGCCGCGTGCCGAGGATTTCGCCGGCACCGCGCAAGCGCAGATCCTCCTCGGCGATACGAAAGCCGTCATTGGTTTCGCGCATCAGAGCGAGGCGGGCGCGCGCCGTCTCGCTGAGACTGTTGCCGCGCAGCAGCAGGCAGACCGAGCGCTGGTCGCCACGGCCTACCCTACCCCTTAGCTGGTGGAGCTGGGCCAAGCCGAAGCGATCGGCGCCTTCGACGATCATCAAGGTGGCGTTGGGAACGTCGACGCCGACCTCGATGACGGTAGTGGCGACCAGCACGGAGAGCTCGCCGCGCTGGAACCGCTCCATCACCGCATCCTTCTCCGGCCCCTTCATTCGGCCGTGGACGAGGCCGATGCGGTCGCCGAAGCGGAGGCGGAGCGTCTGGGCGCGATCCTCGGCGGCGGCCTGGTCCGAGGCCTCGCTCTCCTCGACCAGCGGACAGACCCAATAGGCCTGTTTGCCCGCAGCGATGTGACGGCCGAGCGCTTCGACCACCTCGGGCAGCCGCTCCGCGCTCAGCACGCGGGTCTCGATCGGCTGGCGGCCGGGCGGCATCTCGTCGAGTCGGCTGACGTCCATCTCGCCATAATGGGTCAGCGTCAGCGTTCGCGGGATAGGCGTGGCAGTCATGACGAGGAGGTGCGGCGGCCGCACCGCCTTTTCCGCCAGCATCATCCTCTGCGCGACGCCGAAGCGATGCTGCTCGTCCACCACGGCGAGGCCAAGCCGCTTGTAGGTGACATGTTGCTGGAAGATGGCGTGGGTGCCGACGAGGATGTCGATCGAGCCGTCGGCGAGGCCCATCAGGGTCGCCTCGCGCGCTTTGCCCTTCTCGCGCCCGGTGAGGATGGCGACGTTGACCGGAAGCCCAGCGAGTTGGCGCGACAAAGTGTCGAAATGCTGGCGGGCAAGGATTTCGGTCGGCGCCAGCAACGCCCCCTGCGCGCCGGCTTCCACGGCGATCAGCAATGCCTTCAACGCCACCAATGTCTTGCCCGATCCGACATCGCCCTGGAGCAGCCGGAGCATCGGCATTTCCTGCTGGAGATCGCCCTCGATCTCGGCGATGGCGCGCGCCTGGGCCCCGGTGGGCGCATAGGGAAGCTTCAGCATGTCCCGTAGCCGCCGGTCGCCCCTCAGCGGCACGCCTTTGCGCTTCCTCGATGAGGCGCGGACCAGCATCAAGGCGAGTTGGTTGGCAAAGATTTCGTCATAGGCGAGCCGCTCGCGCGCCTGGCCTGCCTGACGCATGCGGTGCGCCATCGACAGAGCTTCCGACCAGCTTGGCCAGCCTCGCCGTTCGAGCACGCTCGGTTCCACCCATTCGGCGAGCTCCGGCACCCGCGATAGCGCCTGGGCGGCCAGATGGCCCATGCGATTGTTGGTGAGCCCTTCCGACAACGGATAGACGGGCTCGCTTTCCGGCAAGGTCGCGGCCTCGTCCGGCGGCAGCACATAGTCCGGATGGACGATCTGCAATTCCTGCCCGTACAGGTCCATCCGCCCGGAGACGACGCGCGGCTCGCCGATCTTGAGCTGCTTCTTCGCCCAGCCCGGATTGTTGAAGTAGACGAGGCTGAGATAATTGCCGGCCTTGTCGGTGGCGTGCACCCGAAACGGCCCGCGCGGCCCGCCCTGCCGATAGTCGACGGGCGTCACCTCCACCGTCACCACCCGCCCGGCATCGGCCTGATCGACGATCTCGACCCGCTTCCGGTCGATCCAGTTCACCGGCAGGTGGAAGAGGATGTCGACGACACGCTCCAGCCCCAGCCGCTTCAGCGGCTTGGCGAGCGCCGGGCCGATGCCCTTCAGCACCTCCACTTCAGCGAAGATCGGATTGAGAATATCGGGCCGCATGACTAAGTGAGCGTTCCTATTCAAAGCCGCCTGGTTTCACCAGAGCGGCCTTTCCACGTTGGAGCCCCATGGACCGCGAAGCCCGCCTCAAACGTCTCCGCTTCCGCGCCTGGCATCGCGGTACCAAGGAGGCCGACCTGCTGATCGGCGGATTTTTCGACCGGCATCATGAAGGCTGGAGCGACGCGGAGATCGACTGGTACGAGGCGTTCCTCGAGGAGCAGGACGTCGACATCATGGCCTGGGCGATCGGAACCCAGCCCGTGCCGGAGCGCTGGGACGGGGCGATGATGCGCCGGCTCAAGGCCCTCAACTATATCGAGCACCCCGAATAAGTGACCGACCTCAAGACGATCCTCGCGGCCGACAGGCCGATCACGCTGGCCGGCGCCCCGGCCGGATTCCTGCCCTGGCTCGCCGCCGACTTGGCGCGCGCCGCGAAGGGACGCGCCGTCTTCATCGCGCCCGACGAAGCGGCGATGCGTGCCATCGTCGACGCCGCCCATTATTTCGCGCCGGAGCTGGAGACGCTGTCCTTCCCGGCCTGGGACTGCCTCCCCTACGATCGCGCCTCGCCCTCGCTGCGAACGTCGTCGGAACGCTTGGCCACGCTCCACGCGCTGCAGCGCAAGAGCGACAAGCCCCAGCTTCTCGTCACCACCGTCAACGCCGCGACCCAGCGCACGCTTACCCCGTTCCGGATCCGCCAGCTCGTCGCCCGACTCGCTCCCGGCGAACGCATCGATCGCGACAAGCTTGGCGTGCTGCTCCGGGCCAATGGCTACATGCGCACCGATACCGTCGCCGACGCCGGCGAATATGCGGTGCGCGGCGGTCTGGTGGACCTCTTCCCCTCCGGCGAGGAGGAGGCGCTGCGCCTCGACTTCTTCGGCGACGAAATCGAGAGCGTCCGCCGTTTCGACCCCGCCACCCAGCGCACCATCGGCTCGGTGGACGGCTTTACCCTCCTCCCCGCCTCCGAGACCCTGCTCGACGAAGGGAGCATCAAGCGCTTCCGGTCCCGCTACCGCGAACTGTTCGGCGCCACCGCGACCGGCGACCCGCTCTACCAGGCGATCTCCGAAGGCCGTCGCCTCAGCGGCCTCGATCACTGGCTGCCACTGTTCGAGGAGAAGCTCGCCACTCTGTTCGATCATCTCTCGGAGGACGACCTCATCGTCCGCGACGCTCATGACTCCCGCGCCGCGGACGCCCGCTTCGAGGCGATCGAGGATTATTACCAGAACCGCACGCGGGCGCAGTCGTCGGACCCGGGCAGCTATCGTCCGCTGGAGCCGGGCACGCTCTATCTCGGCCGGGAGGAATGGGAGCGGATCATCGCCGAGCGGCCGCTCCACCAGACCACGCCTTTCCACGAGCCGGAAAGCGCCAGCGTCCTTGATTTCGGGGTGGACGGTCCCCGCGATTTCGCGCCGGAGCGGGCGCAGAACGCCAATCTCTATGAGGCGGTCGCGGCGCATGTCGCCGATCTCAGGCGCGCGAAGCACAAGGTCGTTCTGGCGAGCTATTCCAACGGCGCGCGAGAGCGGTTGAAGGGCCTGCTCGAGGACCATGGACTGAAGAAGCTCGCCCTGGCCGACACCTGGCAGGAAGCTTTGGGTGCTTCCTCTCCCCTCCCGCCAGCGGGAGGGGCTGGGGGAGGGCCTGTCAAGTCGCGCGCTGCCACACCCGACAAGCCCTCCCCTCAATCCCCTCCCGCAAGCGGGAGGGGAGGTAGCGTCGCCCTGACCGTCATCCAGCTCGACCATGGATTCACCACTCAGGAGGTCGCGCTGCTCACCGAGCAGGACATGCTCGGCGATCGCCTGGTGCGCCGTCGCAAGCGCAAGAAGAGCGCCGACGCCTTCCTCACCGAACTCGCCACTCTCACCCCCGGCGATCTCGTCGTCCATGCCGACCACGGCATCGGCCGCTACGAAGGGCTGATGCAGATTCCGGTGCAGAAGGCGCCGCACGACTGCGTTGCCCTTTCCTATTCCGGCGGCGACAAGCTTTACGTCCCGGTCGAAAATCTCGAAGTCCTCTCCCGCTACGGCAGCGAGAGCGAGGGCGTGACCCTCGACAAGCTCGGCGGCGAAGCCTGGCAGCGGCGGAAGTCGCGGATGAAGGAGCGGATTCGCGAGATCGCCGGCGAGCTGATCAAGACCGCGGCCGAACGGGCGCTCCGGGCCGGCGCCGTCGCCGAGCCCGATACCGGCTATGCCGCCTTCGCCGACCGCTTTCCCTATGAGGAGACGGACGATCAGGACCGGGCGATCGGCGACGTCATCGGCGATCTCGGCGCCGGCAAGCCGATGGACCGGCTCGTCTGCGGCGACGTGGGCTTCGGCAAGACCGAGGTCGCGCTGCGCGCGGCCTTCATCGCCGCCATGGCCGGGATGCAGGTGGCGCTCGTCTGCCCGACCACCCTCCTCGCCCGACAGCATTACAACACCTTCAAGGAACGCTTCCACGGCTTCCCGATCGAGATCGGCCGCCTCTCCCGCCTGGTCCCCGCCGCCGAGGCCAAGGCGACCAAGGAGGGCATCAAGGACGGCAAGGTCGACATCGTCATCGGCACCCACGCCATCCTCGCCAAGGGTATCGAGTTCAAAAACCTCGGGCTCGTCATCGTCGACGAGGAGCAGCGCTTCGGCGTCACCCACAAGGAGCGGCTGAAGGCGCTCCGCTCCGACGTCCATGTCCTGACGCTCACCGCCACGCCCATTCCGCGCACCTTGCAGATGGCGATGTCGGGCCTTCGCGAGCTTTCGGTCATCCAGACGCCGCCCGTCGATCGGCTGGCGGTCCGCACCTACGTCATGCCCTGGGATCCGGTCGTCGTCCGCGAGGCGCTGCTTCGCGAACATTATCGCGGCGGCCAGAGCTATTTCGTCGCTCCCCGCATCGCCGACCTGCCGGACATCGAGGAGTTTCTGCGCAACGAGGTGCCTGAGGTGAGCTCCATCACCGCCCACGGCCAGATGTCGCCGACCGAAGTCGAAGAGCGCATGTCCGCCTTCTACGACCGCAAGTACGACGTGCTGCTCTCGACCACCATCGTCGAAAGCGGGCTCGACATCCCGAGCGCCAACACCCTCATCATCCACCGCGCCGACCGCTTCGGCCTCGCCCAGCTTTACCAGCTGCGTGGCCGCGTCGGACGGTCCAAGACGCGCGCCTACGCCTATTTCACGACGCCCGAGACTCGCACCATCACCGAAGGCGCCGACAAGCGCCTCCAAGTGCTCGCCAATCTCGATTCACTGGGCGCGGGCTTCCAGCTCGCCAGCCACGACCTCGACATACGCGGCGCCGGCAACCTGCTCGGCGACGAGCAGTCCGGCCACATCAAGGAAGTCGGCTTCGAGCTTTACCAGTCGATGCTGGAGGAGGCGATCCTCGAGGCCAAGGCCGGCGATGCCGGACTAAAGGAGCGGGCCGAGGATTTCTCGCCCCAGATCACCGTAGATGCGCCGATCATGGTTCCCGAGGACTATGTTCCGGACCTCGACCTTCGCATGGGCCTCTACCGGCGCATGAACGAGCTGGAGGACCGGCAGGAGATCGAATCCTTCGCCGCCGAGCTGATCGACCGCTTCGGCAAGCTGCCGGAAGCGACGGAGAACCTGCTCAAGGTCATCGAGATCAAATTGATCTGCCGCAAGGCCCAGATCGTGAAGCTCGACGTCGGCCCCAAGGGCGCGCTGGTCCACTTCCACAACGACCAGTTTCCGGACCTCGAAGGCCTTATCGCCTATGTCCAGCGGCTGAAGGGAACGGCCAAGCTCCGCCCCGACAGCAAGCTCGTCATCTCGAGGAACTGGCCGGACCCGCAGGCCCGCATCAACGGCGCGCTGCAACTCTCCAAGGGTTTGGCGAAGATATTGGTGCAGGAGACGCGGCCGGCGAAGGAGCGCGAGCCCGCTTGAGCCGGGCCCGTCCCCCCGCTACAGCGCGGCTTTAATGTCCAACGCCTTTCCCCACCGCCACCTCCTCGGCATCGAGGGGCTGTCCGCCGACGATATCCGCATCATCCTGGACGAGGCGGAGCAGTGGGTGGAGTTCAATCGGCGGCCGCGCAAGCAGGACGGGCGGCTGGTCGGCCTCACCCAGATCAACGCCTTTTTCGAGAACAGCACGCGCACGCTCTTTTCCTTCGAGATCGCCGGCAAGCGGCTGGGGGCGCAGGTCGCCAACTTTCACGCCGCCGCCTCCAGCGTGAAGAAGGGCGAGAGCTTGATCGACACGGCGCTCACTCTCAACGCGATGCGGCCCGACGTGCTGATCATCCGTCATGAAGCCAATGGCGCCGCCGCCGATGTCGCCGACGTGATGGACTGCCCGGTCATCAATGCTGGCGACGGCCGCGGCGAGCACCCCACCCAGGCGCTGCTCGATGCGCTTACCCTCCGCCGCCGCTTCGGCCGGATCGAGGGACTGAAGATCGCCATCTGCGGCGACATCCGGCACAGCCGCGTCGCCGGTTCGAACATGCGTTCCCTGCCCCTGCTCGGCGCCGAGGTGCGGCTCGTGGGCCCGGTAGCGCTGCTTCCCGACTCGATACCCGCCGGCATCTCCACCTTCACCGATTTCGAGGAAGGTATTGCCGGAACGGACGTGGTGATGATGCTGCGTATCCAGCGCGAGCGGATGGAGGAGGCGCTGTCGGCGTCGCTCGGCGACTATCACAGCTTCTACGGACTGACCCGCGAACGGCTTGACCGGCTGGCGCCGAACGCGGCGGTGATGCACCCCGGGCCGATGAACCGCGGCGTCGAGATTGACGGCGATATCGCGGACGACCCGAAGCGCTCGCTCATTCAGGAGCAGGTCGAGATGGGGGTCGCCGTCCGGATGGCCTGCCTCGACATATTCACTCGGTCCGCCCGATCCTAAGCCCCCCACGCCTGGCGACGGGGGAGGCATGAGGGTCGTCAGCCGTTGCGCGTGTAGCGCGACGCCCAGCGCACCGGCGCGTCGCCCGCCGTTTCGCGGACGAAGCAGGCACCGCCCTTAGCGCGGATCGAGGCGCATAGGCCGTTCGCCTCCGCGCGCGAGTCGAAGCCGGAAACCGACAGGCGATGGAAGGTGCCGCGGCCCGGAATGGTGACGGTGGTGCTGAGCGGCACGCGCTCGGCCGCCGCCGGGTAGCGATCGATCGCCTTCACCCAGGCGCGCTCGACATTTTGGGGCGTGCTGAACGCGCCGAGCTGGACGACGAAGCGGCTGGGCTTGGCGCCGAGCGCCGCCCTCACCTCTTCCTGCCGCTCGGTACGGCCGACGATGCGCGGCGCCTTTTTGGCGGGCTCGAAGGTCGACATCGCCGCCCGGATCATCGGCGCTCTCTCGGCAGCGAGGTCGGCTTGCGGCTCGACCAAGGTCTGCACGGCTTCGGCGAAGCGAGATTCCGGAGTCGCGACCGGTACGGGCGCAGAGACGATCGCCTCCTCCGGCTCCGGCGCCGGCGCGAAAGCGACTTCGGTCGGTTTCGGCTCGGCGGCTATGACGGGAACGTCGGCAGCTTCAGCGAAGCGGACGTCATCAGCCTGCGGCGCCAAGGCAAGGCGCACCGGCTGCCCCGGATCCTGCACCGGCGTGACTCCGATCAGGCTCGCAACCTGCGTCCAGCTCGCCTCCGGATTGGCCATCGCGGCCCATTGCGCCATCCGCTCGTCGATCTGGGCGGGCGAGACGTCCTGCGCGGCGGTCGTGCGCGCCTTCAGCCAGTCGCCCGCCAGAGCGTAGGCCAGCGCCAGATTCTGGCGGACCCGAGCATCGGCGCCCGGCGCGCGGGCGGCGGGCTCGAGCAGCGCGATTGCCCGGTCGGTTTCACCCGCCAGCGCGTAGGCAAGACCGACATCGCCCGGCTTTGCGGTTTCGGCGAGTTGATCGAGCTGCGTCGTCGCCTGGTAGCGATTGCCCAGCGCGATCTGCGTCAGTGCCAGACTCAGCGCGGCGCGCTCATGGCCCGGCTGAAGGGTCAGCACGTCGTTGAAGCTGGTTGCTGCGGAGCGGAAGCGGCCGTTCTTGAGGTAGAGGTCGGCGAGCGACAGGCGGTAGCCGACGTCGCGCGGCTCGAGCTCGACCGCTTTTTCGACATGGACAAGCGCGTCGGTGAGCTTGCCCTGCCGCAGAGCCTGCTCGGCCTGGGCGTAGTGGGCCGCCGCCTGCTGCCCCGTCTGCGGCCCCTTGGCCGACAGGCTCGCCGGACGCGAGGCTTCGGGAGAGACCGTGCACCCGACCATGGTCATGCCGATGACCAGGGTCGAAGCCGCCAGTTTAACCGCTACGCTGTTGTTCATGATGACGACTCCGCTTCTCAGCTTGGCTTGCCGAGTCTCTTCGGCACCTGGCCCGCAAGCGCATCGAGCTCGGGCAGCGAATCGAGGAGATCGTCGAGCGCCTCGCTGACGATCTGCTGCGCCGAGCGGTTGGTGACCGCGCAGGCGAGCCGCAATTTCAGATGGCGTTCCGCGTCGAGCCGGAGGGTGAAGGCCGCCTTGGCCTTCGCGCCGGCTTCCTGGCGCGGTCGCGCCGGCAGGGTGACCACGTCGGCAGCTTTCCGAGCCTTGGTCTTCCTGAGCGGCACCTGGATCTTTTCCGCCGCCGGCTCTTCCTTGGCGCCGGCGAAGCTCGCTTCGATCGCGCGCTGCTGCTCGACGACGGGCGGAGGGGTGAAATCCATCTCCTCATGCTCGTCGAGCTCGGCGCTGGGCTCCTCGCCCGGCTTGGGCGCCGGGGTCAGGGCCGAAATCTTGCTCGGCACGCGCTCGGGGATATCGTTCTCATAGGCAGCCAAAGGCTCCGCCGGAGCCGGCGGCGCGTAGCCCATGTCGTTCCAGCCGAGATCCTCCATGCCCATGCCCATCTGGCCGAAGCCTTGCGGGCGCATGGCCGGCTTGGCCGCGCCCTTGCGGGCGAGCAGGCCCGATGAGAGGGACGCGAAGGGCTTGGGCTCGCTCATCACCCGGCCTCCCACCTTACTGGCCCACCACGCGGCGGCCGAAACCGCCCGCCGCGGGACGCTGCAGCGCGTGCGGCGAGATGCCGCCCGGAGCGGCAAAGACGGTGCGGCGGAAATTCTTTTCGAGCCGGTCGGAAATATAGTCCCACAGCTCGGCGACCTCGCGGGCCGACTTGCCGTTGGGGTCGACCTCCATCACCGTGCGGCCATCGATCATCGAGGCGGCGAAATCGGTGCGGTGGTGGAGCGTTACCGGCGCCACCGTGCCGTGCTGCGACAGGGCGACGGCGGCCTCGTAGGTGATCTTCGCCTTGGGCGTCGCCGCGTTGACGACGAAGATGAGCGGCTTGCCGGCGCGTTCGCAGAGATCGACCGTGGCGCCCACGGCGCGCAGGTCGTGCGGGCTGGGGCGAGTCGGAATGACAATCAACTCGGCCACCTGGATGACGCTCTGGATCGCCATGGTGATGGCCGGCGGCGTGTCGATGACGGCGAGGCGGAAGCCCTGCTGGCGCAGCACCTCGAGGTCGGCGGCGAGGCGCGCGACAGTGGTCTGGGCGAAAGCGGGCATTTCATCCTCGCGCTCGTTCCACCAATCGGCGAGCGAGCCTTGCGGATCGATATCGATAAGGCAGACGGGGCCGTGGCCGACGCGCTGCGCCTGCACGGCCAGATGGCCGGACAGGGTGGTCTTGCCCGATCCACCTTTCTGAGACGACAGTGCCAAGACGCGCATGATTTCCCCTCGGTTCGCGGACCTTCGGGATATGAATTGCGCCCGTGGCTGCTAAAATCTGGTTAACATCCCGGCGAGGGAATGGCGGTGTGGGGCCGGCCATGGCGAAGCCGCTGATTTTTATGTAAAGAACGGCTTAAGCATTTTTCCGCTAGATAAGTCCGTGACTTGTCGGCCCTGGGGGAGGGTTTCAGAATGCATCATCGCCAATATCTGTTCATCGCCGCGACCGCTGTTGCGGCCTTCCTTGCCGCGCCCGCCGCCGCCGACGTCAAGGCGGGCGTCGACGCCTGGAACGCCGGCAATTTCACCGCCGCTGTCGCCGAATGGCGCCCGCTCGCCGACAAAGGCGACGCCGACGCGCAGTTCAACATGGGCCAGGCCTATCGCTTCGGCAAAGGCGTGCCCAAGGACCTTCGCATCACGCAAAGCTGGTATCAAAAGGCCGCGCAGCAGGGCCATGAGAAGGCGCAGGCCAATCTCGGCATCCTACTGTTCGATACGGGCAAGCGCGCCGAAGCGATGCCCTGGATCAAGAAGGCGGCGGACCGGGGCGATCCGCGCGCGCTCTATGTGCTCGGCACGGCGCACTTCAATGGCGATCTCGTGGCCAAAGACTGGCCGCGCGCCTACGCGATGATGACGCGCGCTGCCGCCGCCGGTCTGCCTCCCGCCGCGAATAGCCTGGCCGAAATGGACAAATATGTTCCCGCCGCCGACCGCCAGAAGGGCATAGCTCTGGCTCGGCAGATCGGGAATGGCGGCAGCGTAGCCAGCCCGCCCAAGGGACCGGCACCGAAGCCGCCCCGGGTCGCCGGAGCGGCGAAGCCCGCTCCTGCCGCCAAGACCCCTGCCGCAAAACCCGCAGCGGCTCCCGTCGCAACCGGCCGCTGGCGCGTCCAACTGGGTGCCTATAGCAGCGCCGATTCCGCGCGCGAGCAATGGACGGCCGCGAGCAAGAAGATCGCGGCTCTCAAGGGCTTGCACCCTTATTACGAACCCGCGGGCAAGCTGACCCGCCTGCGCGTCGGGCCTTTGGCCGACAAAGCCGCCGCGGAGGGCCTTTGCGCTTCGGTCAAGGCGGCGGGACAGGGCTGCTACATCGTCGCGCCCTAGGGAGCGCCAGCTTAACGAATTTTTCGTGCCCCCTCCCCTAGCGTCGCCGCGGGGAAGCGTATCGAGGGGGAGGAACGATGGGAGCAAGGCCGCAATTTGTCGGCGCGTCGGCCATGGCATCACGATGGCGGCGACGCAGCATGTGCGTGCTGATCGCCGACCTGCCGACGCCGGCGGCGCTGCGCGACGTCTCCGCCACCGGCGCCTTCCTCGAAACCAACGCCCGTCCGCCGCTCGGCGCTGGTGTCGAGCTCCAGCATCCGGAAGCCGGCGCGATTGCCGGGACGGTATGCTCGGTCGCCGACGACGGCATCGCCATCGGCTTCGAAGCGGCGAGCAGTCGGTTGCCTTCGCGCTCGCCGCCATCACCTCGGATATGAGCCGGCCTCCCCTTCAGGCCTCCCAATCGTCCCGTGAATAGCCTTGCGCGAAGAGCAAGGCGCTGAGGTCGCCATGCTCGATCCGCGCGTCCGCGCCTGCGGCGACCTTCGGCTTGGCATGGTAGGCGATGCCGAGGCCCGCGGCTTGCAGCATCGGTATGTCGTTGGCGCCGTCGCCGATGGCGAGGCAATCGGCAAGGTCGACCTGCTGCTGGGCGGCCGCATTGACCAAGGCCTCAACTTTGCCTTCGGAGGCCAGGATCGGCTCCTCGACCAGACCGGTGAGCCTTCCTTCCTCGATCAACAGCCTGTTTGAAGCGGCGAGGTTGAAACCGATGGCGCTCGCCACCTGATCCGCGAAACGCGAGAATCCACCGGAGACGAGCAGGCAGTAAGCGCCCTCCCGCCGCATGGTCCGGACCAGCGCCCGGGCACCCGGCGTGATCCGCACCCGCTCGGCGTGGCAGCGGTCGAGAACGGCTTCCTCCAGCCCCTTGAGGAGGATGACGCGCTCGCGAAGGGCGGCCTCGAAATCGATCTCGCCGCGCATGGCACGCTCTGTGACTTCGGCGACTTCGGCCTTGCGACCGGCATAGTCGGCGAGCTCGTCGATGCACTCGACGGTGATCATCGTCGAATCCATGTCGGCAACGAGCAGGCGCTTGCGCCGCCCCGCCTCGCCCTGGACGACCAGGTCCACGCCGGGGATCAGCCCCTCCAGTGCCGCCTTGGCGAGGACCGGGTCGGCCGAGAACAGGATGTCGCAGGCTACGTCCGCCTCGATCCAGCTGCGGCCCATCGGCTCGATGCCATGCTCGCGCAGCGCATCCTCGGCGGTGGAAATATCGCCGCTGGAAAGGCGGCGGGCTGCTATCAGGGTGGCGATGAACATGGATTCCCCTGCAAGAACGAAGCTGGCGCTTATCGCGGGAGCAACCGCGAGCGGCAAGTCGGCTCTGGCCCTGGCGCTGGCCGAACGGCAAGCCGGCACGGTCATCAACGCCGACAGCGCCCAGGTTTACCGCGACCTCCGTATCGTTAGCGCCCGGCCTTCTGAGGCGGAGGAAGCTCGCGCCCCTCACCGCCTCTACGGCTATCGCGACGGCGCGGTCGCCTGCTCCGCCGCCGACTGGGCGGATGACGCCAAGGCCGCAATTCGCGAAGCGCAGCAGCAAGGTCGGCTGCCGATCCTCGTCGGCGGCACGGGGCTGTACATCCGAACGCTCCTGGAGGGGATCGCACCCATTCCGCCAATCGATCCGGACATTCGGGCCGAGGTGCGCGCCCTTCCCGTCGCCGAGGCTCACGCCTTGCTCGTCCGCGAGGACCCCATGGCCGCCGAGCGCCTGCGGCCGAGCGACACAACCCGGGTCGCGCGCGCCCTGGAAGTCGTGCGCTCGACCGGGCGGCCGCTGGGCGAATGGCACAGGGAGAAGGTCGGCGGCATCGCCGGCGACGTGCGCCTCGTCCCGCTCATCCTCCTGCCGCCGCGCGACTGGCTCTACACCCGCTGCGACCGGCGCTTCGAGACGATGATGGAGGAGGAAGGCCTGGCCGAGGTGGAGTCGCTTCTGGAGCGTCGGCTCGACCCTGCCCTCCCCGTGATGCGCGCCATCGGGGTGCCGGAGATCGCCGCCTTCCTCGCGGGCGAGCTCAGCCGGGAGCAAGCGTTGGAAGCCGGCCGCATCGCCACCCGCCAATATGCCAAGCGCCAATATACCTGGTTCTCGCGCCAGCCGCCGGCGGCGTGGCCGCGCTTCACCGAGCCGCTCGATTGCGAGGGGCTGGCAAATGCCCTAGCCCGGCTCGAGGAACAGATAGGAAGCTGATGCAGGTCTATTTCGACAGTGATGCCGATCCGGCGCTGATCCGGACGAAGCGGATCGCCATCCTGGGCTATGGCAATCAGGGCCGACCGCAGGCGCTGAACCTGCGCGACAGCGGCGTCGAGCAGCTACGCGTCGCTCTGCGCGAAGGCTCGTCCAGCGCGGGTGACGTGCGGGCCGACGGCCTTGACGTCATGACGCCGGCCGAAGCGGCGGCGTGGGCCGATATTATGGTCATGCTCTTCCCCGACGAGGAGCAGGGCCAGGTCTATCGTGAGGCGCTGGCGCCCAACCTCAGGCAAGGCGCCGCGCTCATCTTCGCTCACGGCCTCGCCATCCGCTTTGCCCTGATCGAGCCGCGCGACGATCTGGACGTGTTCCTGGTGGCGCCCAAGGGTCCGGGCACGGCGCTGCGCGAGGAGTATCTGAAAGGCAGCGGGCTCATCTCGCTCTTCGCTATCCATCAGGACGCGACGGGATCGGCCCGTCCCCTCGCCCTCTCCTACGGAAGCGCCATCGGCAGCGGCCGGGTCGGGATGCTGGAGACGAGCTTCGCCGAGGAATGCGAGGCCGACCTGTTCAACGAGCAGGCGGTGCTCTGGGGCGCCATTCCCGAGTTGATCCAGGCCGGGTTCGACACGTTGGTGGAAGCGGGCTTCTCGCCCGAAGTCGCCTATCTTGAATGCCTTACCGAGGTGAAGCTGATCGCCGATCTCATCTACGCGCGCGGCATCGCCGGGATGCGGGAAGCCATCTCGAACACCGCCGAGTTCGGCGCGCTCAAGGGCGGCGAGCGCATCGTCACCGCCGACACCCGCACCGAAATGCGCCGCATCCTCCGCGATGTCCGAAACGGCAGCTTCGTCAAGGATTTGCTCTCCGATGCTGAGAACGGATATGCGCTCCTGAAAGCCTCCCGCGCCAGAGCGAGCGCCCATCCCATCGAGCAGGCGCGGGCCCGGCTGGAACGGCTCAAGGACCGGCCATGATCTTCGCCGAGTCGGAAAGGCTCCGGCTGCGGCGGCTGCGTGACGACGATCTCGAGCCGCTGATCCGGAACTGGTCCGATCCGGCCATAAGCCGCTACACCAGCCGCCGACCCGACCTCCGCGGTTTCCTGACCCAGATCGTCGCCGACATGCAGGCCAAGCTGCCGGGCGAGACGGAGCCCGGCGGCCCCTGGTATCAGTTCGTCATCGAGCGGCGGGAGAATGGGCTGGCGATCGGGGACATCGGCGTTGGGTTCGGCATACCCGGCGAGCGTCAGGTCGAGCTCGGCTATCGCCTGCACCCCGACCACCAGCGCCGAGGCTATGCCCGGGAGGCCGTGGCGGCGATCATCGACTATCTGGTCGACAGCCATGCCATTCACCGCTTCGTCGCCGTCACCGCCGCGCCGAACACGGCCTCGATCGCCCTCCTCCGATCCCTCGGCTTTCGCAAGGAAGGCGAGTTTCGCCAAAGCTTCCTCTGCGACGGCGCGTGGCTGGACGACGAATATTATGCGCTCCTCGCCAGCGAATGGACGGTGCGGCGAACCTAACCCGGCGGAATCGTCCACAGATAGATGTTCGCCCGCTCGGTCGAAACGGTGCCCTCCGGCTTCCAATCGCCCATGTCGTGCCAGTAGCTGACGACCCGCGTGCCCGGCTTCAGCTGACGGAGCAGGATCGGCCTTAGCTTGAGATTGACGTCGGGTGAGAGGAACAGGGTCACCACCGTCGCGTCGCTGAAATCGGCCTCGAAGAGGTCCTCGTTGCGGAAGCTCACACGGTCCGTGACTCCCGCCTCGCGCGCATTCGCCTGCGCCTCGGCGATACGTTCGGGATCGATGTCGATCCCGACGCCGCGCGCACCGAAAACCTCGGCGGCCATGATCGGAATCCGCCCATCGCCCGAGCCGAGGTCGTAGACGACATCCTGCGGCCCCACCTTGGCAAGCTCCAGCATCTCGCGCACCACCGGCCTCGGGCTCGGTTCATAGCGGACGTCAGGCTTGCGAACGGTCGTGACCGCCAATGTCCCTTGCGATCCGCCTTCCGGGGACGCGGGAGCGCAGCTGGCCAGCGCCGTCATCAGCAGGATCGGCACGGCCTTCACCGGCTATTTCCTCCCGAACAGTTTCTCGATGTCGCCATGTCCGAGCTTAACCCAGGTCGGGCGGCCATGGTTGCACTGACCGCTGTGCGGCGTGACCTCCATCTCCCGGAGCAGGGCATTCATCTCGGCGACCGACAGCAGCCGCCCCGCCCTGACCGAGCCGTGGCAGGCCATGGTAGCGGCGACATGGTCGAGGCGTTCCTTCAGGGACAGCGCCTCGTCATAGGCGGCGAGCTCGTCGGCGAGGTCGGTGACGAGGCCGTTGATGTCGCCCTGCCCCAACAATGCCGGCGTGGCGCGGACGAGCATGGCACGCGGCCCGAACCGCTCCAGTTCCAGACCCATTTCGGCGAGCTCGGCGGCGCGGCCTTCAAGCCGGTCGCAGGCCGGCTCGTCCAGCTCGACCACCTCGGGGAGCAGAAGCGCCTGCGACGCGACGCCGCCGTTGGCCATCGCCGCGCGCATCCGCTCGAGCACCAGGCGTTCGTGCGCGGCATGCTGGTCTACGAGGACGAGCCCGTCCTCCGCTTCGGCGACGATATAGGTGGCGGCGACCTGGCCGCGTGCGACGCCGAGCGGGAAAGTGCCCGCGTGCGGCGGCGACTCCGTCGCCGGCTCGGCCCGCGCCTGGAGCGGAGCGGCATATTGCGGGTGCCGGTCCCAGACGCCGGTGGGTTCAGTCTGTCCGCGAGGCAGGCCGAACCAGTTGCCCTGCCCCGGCGTCGGCATCGGAAAGCTCGGGCTGCGCATCGCCTGCGCCGGCTCCTGCTGCCAGTTGCCGAGCGCCGCCGCGGACGGGCGCTGGGCGCTGCGGTGGCCGGCGGAGTCGAGCGCGTGGCGGAGGCCGCCGATGATGAGGCCGCGGATGTTGCCGGAATCTCGAAAGCGGACCTCGGTCTTGGCGGGATGGACGTTGACGTCCACCTCCTCGCCGGGAAGGTCGATGAAAAGCGCGAGGATCGGGTGGCGGTCGCGCGCGAGCAGGTCCTGATAGGCGGCGCGCACGGCGCCGATCAGCAGCCGGTCCTTCACCGGCCGGCCGTTGACGAAAAGATATTGATGATCGGCGACACCGCGGTTGAAGGTCGGAAGGCCGGCCACGCCGCCGAGCCGCGCCGGACCGCGCTCATAGTCGATGGCGACGCTATTGTCCGCGAGGCCCCGGTCGGTGAGTGCCGCCACCCGCGCCGGCCGGTCCTCCCCCGGCTGGACCGACAGGCTGCGACGGCCGTCATGGTCGAGGCTGAAGCCGATATCGGGCCGCGCCATGGCGAGCCGCTTCACGACATCGAGGCAGGCGCCATATTCGGAGCGCGGCGAGCGCAGGAACTTGCGCCGCGCCGGCACCCGCGCGAACAGGTCCTCGACGGTGATTCGCGTGCCCGGCGGAAGCGCGGCCGGCCCCTCCTCGACGAGCCTGCCATTGTCTATGTCGCTCGCCCAGCCGTCCGCGCCCCGTATCCGGCTCTCGACCCGCAGCCGGGCGACGCTGGCGATGGACGGCAGCGCCTCGCCGCGAAAGCCGAGCGTCGCCACCCGCTCGATCGCATCGTCGGGCAGTTTCGAGGTGGCGTGGCGCTCCAGCGCCAGGGCCATGTCGGCCGGACTCATGCCGCAGCCGTCGTCGGTCACCTCGATCCGGTCGGTGCCGCCGCCGCCGAGCGAAATGGCGATTCGCGTGGCGCCGGCATCGATCGCGTTTTCCACCAATTCTTTCAACACGCTGGCCGGCCTCTCCACGACTTCACCGGCGGCGATGCGGTTGACGAGATGTTCAGGAAGACGGCGTATTGACATGGACGAGTCTCTAGACCAATCGGCTCCCTCTCGCGAGGCGTTAACTGTTTTGTGGACGCGATGAGCGGGGGCACCCTATAGAGGCGATACTGGCGGAACCGGCCTCGGCCCGGCGCCGCGAATCCGAGGAAGCGAGACCTGCTCATATGTCCCTGATGCGTTTTCTGAAGTTCCCGTCGCACGACATGGCCATCGATCTCGGCACGGCGAATACGGTCGTCTATGTGCGCGGGCGCGGCGTCGTTCTGAACGAGCCCTCGGTGGTCGCGATCGAGACGATCAACGGCGTCAAGCGCGTCAAGGCGGTCGGCGACGACGCCAAGCTGATGATGGGCAAGACGCCCGACCAGATCGAGGCGATTCGCCCCCTGCGCGACGGCGTCATCGCGGACATCGATGTCGCCGAGCAGATGATCAAGCATTTCATCCAGAAGGTTCATGGCAAGCGCCGCTTCCCGCGCTGGCCGGAGATCGTGATCTGCGTGCCCTCGGGCTCCACCTCGGTCGAGCGCCGCGCCATCCGTGACGCCGCCTCCAACGCCGGCGCCTCGGCGGTCTATCTGATCGAGGAGCCCATGGCCGCCGCGATCGGCGCCGACATGCCGGTGACCGAGCCGATCGGATCGATGGTCGTCGACATTGGCGGCGGCACCACCGAAGTCGCGGTCCTCTCCCTGCGCGGCCTCGCCTACACCACCTCGGTGCGGGTCGGGGGCGACAAGATGGACGAGGCGATCTCCTCCTACGTCCGCCGCAACCATAACCTCCTCATCGGCGAGGCGACGGCCGAGCGCATCAAGCAGCAGGTCGGCATCGCCAAGCCGCCGGCCGACGGCGACGGTCTCACCGTCCACATCAAGGGCCGCGATCTCGTCAACGGCGTGCCCAAGGAGATCACGATCAACCAGCGCCAGATCGCCGAGGCGCTGTCCGAGCCGGTCGGCACCATCGTCGAGGGCGTCCGCATCGCGCTCGAGAACACCGCGCCGGAGCTTGCCGCCGACATCGTCGACCAGGGCATTGTGCTGACCGGCGGCGGCGCGCTGCTGCAGGGGCTGGACGAGGTGCTGCGCGACGAGACGGGCCTCCCCGTCACCGTCGCCGACGATCCCTTGACCTGCGTTGCCCTCGGCACCGGCAGGGCGCTGGAGGAGGAGATCTTCCGCGGCGTCCTGACCACGGCCTGAGCGGGGCGAGGAGACGATGGCGCCGCCCAAGACCCGGCGCCCCGGATTTTCCCGCAGGGCGCAATACGGACTGTTCATCGGCTATGTCGTGGCGGTGGGCGGCGTCCTGTTCGCGGTCCTGCTGCTGATCGTCGCCATGGTCGATCCGCGGGGCTTCAACGCCCTGCGCGGCGCCGCGCTCGACGCCACCCTGCCGATCAGCTCCGCCGGGCGGGCCGTGGTCCGAGGCGTCACGAACAGCGGCGAGGCAGTCAGCCACTACTTCATGGCCGCCTCGCAGAACGACGATCTGAAGCGGCAGCTCGAGGCAACGCACAATCGGCTGGTGGAGGCTCGGGCGCTGGAACTCGAGAATCGCCGCCTTAAGCGCCTGCTCAAGCTCACCAAGGACCTCACCGAGGAGGTCGCGACGACTCGCATCGTATCCTCATCCTTCGATTCCAGCCGTCGGCTCGCGACCATCGCGGCCGGCCGGGGCGACGGCGTCCAGATCGGCTATCCGGTCCGGGCGCCGGAGGGGCTGATCGGTCGAGTCGTCGAAACCGGCCATTTCGCTTCCCGGGTGCTGCTGCTCACCGACGGCGCCAGCAATGTGCCCGTGCAGCTGGCGCGCGAAGGCACGCCGGCCATGGCCACCGGCCTTGGCGACGGGACGATCGAGATCAAGCCGCTCGAGCTCGGCGAGAACCCGTTCAAGCGCGGCGACGTCTTCGTCACCTCCGGCACCGGCGGGATTTACGCGCCCGGCATTCCCGTTGCCATGGTGGTATCGGCGGACCGCGACCGGACGATCGCCCGGCCCCTCGCCGATCCGGCGCGGATAGACTTCGCGGTCGTGCAGAGCCTTTACGAACCGGCGGCCGGCGAACCGCTTGCGCCGGCGCCGACGCAAACGGCGGACGCGGCGCAATGAACCGGATCGCGCTCACCCAAAGCGACGTCCGGAGGGCGGATCGGCGGCGGCGTTACGTGCCGGTCGCCTCGACCATTGCCGCATCTCTGCTGACCTTGCTGCCCGTGATCGTGACCTCGCCGATCGTCCCGGATTTCGCCTTCCTGACCTTGATCGCGTGGCGCCTGCTCCGGCCGGAAATCTGGTCGGCGACGACCGCGCTTCCGCTGGGGCTTCTCAACGATCTGCTGGCCGGGCACCCGCTCGGCCAGTCGATGGCGCTGTGGACGATCGTCTTCCTCGCCTTCGACCTGCTCGATAGCCGCGTCCTCTTCCGCGACTATTGGATGGACTGGTTCTTCGCGACGCTGGCGATCCTCTTCTATGTGTGGAGCGGCTGGGTGATCGGCCGGCTGATGGGGAGCGACACGGCTTTCGCGGTGGTGGCGCCGCAACTCATCGCGTCCGTCTTCGCCTTTCCGCTGGTGGCCCGGGTCGTCCTTGCGCTAGACAGGTGGCGTCTGTCGCGATGAAACGGCGCATTCCTCTCGTTACGGAAAACAGCCAGACCTACACCTTCACCCGCCGGGCGCTGGTGCTGGGGGGAATGCAGGGCGGGATCGCCGCGCTCATCGCCGGTCGCATGGCCTGGCTCTCGGTCGCCGAGAATGAGCGCTACAAGCTATTGGCCGAGAGCAACCGCTTCCAGCTGATGATCGTGCCGCCCCGCCGCGGCTGGATCGTCGATCGCGAAGGACAGCCGATCGCGATCAACCGCAGCGACTATCGCGTCGACCTGATCCCGGACCAGCTGGAGGACCCGGACCGGATCATCGCTCAACTCACGAAGCTGCTCGCGCTGCCGGCCGAGGAAGTGCAGCGAATCCGGACCGAGCTGGAAGGCGCCGCCGGCTATCAACCCGTGCCCGTCGCGGAAAATCTGAGCTTCGACAAATATGCCGCCGTCACGCTCCGCCTGCCGGAGCTGCCGGGGGTTTCCCCCTTGCGCGGGTTCAGCCGCTACTATCCGGACGGTGCCGCGGTCGGCCAGCTGGTCGGCTATGTCGGCATCGCGAACAAGGAGGAGTATGAGGAGTCCGGCAAGAACCGTCTGCTGATCACGCCCGGATTCAAGATCGGCAAGGACGGCCTTGAAAAGACGATGGAACATCAGATGCGCGGCACCCCGGGGGCGAAGCGTCTGGAAGTGACGGCGCGTGGCAAGCTGGTGCGCGAGCTTTCAACCGTTCCCGACAAGCCGGGCAAGACGCTGCCCCTCGCCATCGACGCCGGCCTCCAGACCTATGCCGCCCGCCGCCTCGGAGACGAGTCCGGCGCCGTCATCGTCTTGGATTGCCAGAACGGCGACATTCTCTGCATGGCGTCGATGCCGTCCTTCGATCCCAACAGCTTTTCCGACGGCATCAGTCACAATGAATGGAACATGCTGTCGCAGGACGAGCGGCGGCCGCTGGTCAACAAGGCGCTGAGCTCGCTCTATCCGCCCGGATCGACCGTGAAGCCGATGGCCGCCATGGCGCTGCTCAGCGCCGGCATCGATCCGGAGGAACGGGTCTATTGCGGCGGCGGCTATCAGCTGGGGAACCGCTTCTTCCGCTGCCTCGGCCGGCACGGACCGATGACCATGCACACCGCCATCGCGCGCAGCTGCAACACCTATTTCTACGCAATGGGCAATCGCATCGGCTATGACGCGATCGCCGTGATGGCCCGGCGGCTGGGGCTCGGCGAGGAATATCCCCTCCCGGTCGTCTCCCAAAGCTACGGCACGGTGCCCGACAGCGCCTGGAAGATGCGCAAATACAAGCAGGATTGGACCCGATCGGACACGCTCAATGCCGTGATCGGCCAAGGTTATCTGCTGGTCAATCCGCTCCAGCTTGCCGTCATGGCGGCAAGGATCGCTTCCGGCCGAAACCTTCAGCCGACCCTGATCCGTGGCCGGGAGCGGCCGGCACCGCCGCTCGACATGCCGCCCGAGCATTTCGAGGCGGTGCGGCATGGCATGTGGGAAGTGGTGAACGGCGCCGGCACGGCCGGCCGCAGCCGGTTACCGTTGGACGGCATCCAGATGGGCGGCAAGACCGGCACCGCCCAGGTCCGGCGCATCGCCGCCGGCCAGCGCGGACAGGGCGGCGACTGGAAATATCGGGACCACGGCCTGTTCGTCTGCTTCGCGCCCACCGACAATCCGCGCTACGCCGCCTCGGTCGTGATCGAGCATGGCATGGGCGGCTCCCGCGCCGCCGCGCCGGTGGCGAAGGACGTGCTCACCTATCTGTTCGACAAGCCCAAGGCGATGGAGGCGCTGACCGCACTCGAGGAGGGCTGGGGCGGCAACATCACCGAGCGCATGAAGCGGGACGAGCGCCGCTGGTTGGCGGCCCAGGCAGCGAAAAAGGCGGACTCGCCGTCGGCGACGGAAAGCGCGGCGGGAGGGAGCACGGCGTGATCGGCAATTCCCTCGTTCCCGCGCCGATCGCCGTCCTTCCCTGGAAGGTTCTGTTCATCATCATGGCGATCGGCCTGTTCGGCGGCATGACGCTCTATTCCGCAGCGGGCGGATCGCTCGGCCCCTGGGCCCTCAACCATTTCATCCGCTTCACCGGACTCCTCGGAATGGCTGTCGCCCTTTCCTATTTCCGGCCACGCCAATTCCGCGACTGGGCCTACCCGGCTTATGGCGCAGTGATGATCCTGCTGCTCGTGGTCGAGGCGATCGGGGTCGTCGGCGGCGGCGCCCAGAGCTGGCTCAATCTCGGCCTCATTCAGCTTCAACCGTCCGAGTTGATGAAGCCCATCATCGTCCTGGTCCTGGCCGGCTTCTATGCCGGGCTTCCCACCGGCGAGATCAGGAAATGGAGCGCGATATGGCCGCCGGCGGTGTTGACGCTCATCCCGACCGTCCTGATCCTGATGCAGCCCGATCTCGGCACGGCGCTGCTGCTCATCTTCTCGGCGCTCACCGTCATGTTCCTGGCCGGTCTGCCACTGAGGCTGTTCGTCGGCGGCGGGCTCGCCGTCGCGGCGATGATTCCGATCGTCTACGCCTTCTTCATGATGCCGCATCAGCAGAAGCGCGTGCTGATCTTCCTCAATCCGGAAGAGGATCCCCTGGGCGCCGGCTATCACATCACCCAGTCCAAGATCGCGATCGGCTCCGGCGGCCTCTTCGGCAAGGGCTATCTCAACGGAACCCAGAGCCACCTCCATTATCTGCCCGAGCAGCATACCGACTTCATCTTCCCGGCGATGGTCGAGGAATGGGGGCTGATGGGCGGCCTGTTCCTGATCCTCTGCTTCGTCCTGCTGTTCCGTTGGGGCATGGCCGTCGCGCTCGAAACCAAGGACCGGTTCGAGCGGCTGACGGCGGCGGGGCTTACCATGACGATCTTCTTTTACTTCGCAGTCAACCTGCTGATGGTGATGGGGCTGGCGCCGGTGGTGGGCATCCCCCTGCCCCTCTTCTCCTATGGCGGATCGGCGATGCTGACCGTCATGCTGTGCCTTGGCATCCTGATGTCGATCGACCGGAACAACCGGCGCGAGCGGCGACGGCTCTGACCGGCCCCGGCAACAAGCCTCTGGCGCCAGTGGACGGCTGTCCTTAAACGCCGGGTTCATCCGGCCCGTCGCAAGGCGGGGCCGATTGGGTAAACAATGGATGGACTCCCGCCGGGCCAAGGGCTTAGGCGGACGACAGCGTGCGGGATAGCAAAGATTCGATGGTGAACAGAGGTCGGGGGCTGTGGCTTGCCGCGCTCGGATCGACGATCCTGGGCGTGCCCGCCCTTGCGCAGGAGGCATCGCCGCCCGCGTCGGACGTCATCGGCCCGCCCGCGCTCCAGGATTTCGAACTGAGGCCGGAGAACCAGGCGGCGCCGGTCGGAGAGCCGAGGCCGACCATCGCCCCGCTGTCGCCGCCTGCGCAGTCGGCCGAGCAGCAGCAGCCTGCTGCCTCGGAGCCGGTGGTGACGATCGCGCCGCCGCCTGCCCCGGTTACGAACCGGCCCGCTCCCCGACGTCAGCCAAGTCCGGTCGAGCAACGTGCGACGCGCAGCGCGTCGACGCCGACCGCCGAAGTGCCCGCGCCGCGCGAGCCGGCCACCGATCCCACCGCCGAACCGCTCGCTTCGCCCCTCCCGAATGAAGTTCCGGTCTCGCAGCCGCCTTCGAGCGCTACCGAGCCGCTGGAGCAGGCGCCCTTGGAGCTGGACGACACCGGCGGCCAATGGTGGCTCTACCTGCTGTTTGCCGGCCTCGTCGCTGGCCTTGGCTTCGTCGCTCTTCGCCGCAGGAGCCAGGCGGCTCCAGTCGTCTCCGCACCGGTCGCGGCGGCTCCGCTCCGACCAGCGACTCCTGCGCCCCCCGCTCCGCCCGTCCGCGAAGAGCCGGCGCGAGCGTGGATCGACCTCGAATTCAGGCCCCTCGAGGCCGGAACGACTGCTAGCCATGCCACGGTGAAGTTCGAGCTGACGGTGCGCAACACCGGTGACGGCGAAGCGCGCGACGTCAGGATCGACGGCCGTCTGTTCAACGCCGGTCCAACCCAGGATCAAGAGATCGGCGCCTACTTCGCCGAAGTCGCCGCCGGCGGCATGCCCGCGCCGAGGCCGCTCGCCGCCAAGACGCAGATGCCCTATCGCGGCACCGTGCTGCTGCCGCGCGAACAGGTTCGGGAGGTCACGGTGCAGGGGCGTCGCCTGTTCATCCCGATGGTGGCGTTCAAGGTCCGCTATCGCTGGGGCGAAACGGGGACGGGCCAGACCTCGGCCTCCTACCTGGTCGGAAGCGAAAGCGATCCGCCGACCGAGAAGATGGGGCCCTTCCGGCTCGATCTCGGCCCTCGAATCTATCGTAAGGTGGGGCAGCGCGAGCACCGCCTCCGCCGTCGCATCTGACCCCTAGCGCGCGCGTTCGTGCGCCGTGTCGGCGTCGATCGGCCTCGGCGCGTCGGCCTCCGATCGCTCGCCTCGCTGGCGGTTGTCCGGCGAGGGATCCTGGCCCTTTTTTTTCACATTGCCCGTGATGTCGGCGCTTTCCTCGCGCGGCTTTTCGGGTGCGGGGCCCTGGTTGACCGTATTCTCGTGGCCGGTTCCGCTCTTGGTGGTTCCCATCTGACTTCTCCATCGGCTTTGCACCAGCCAACGAACCGGGGGGTCAAGCGTTGCGCGATCCGGGCGCTCTCGGCTAGGGGGTTCGGCATGTCAGACGAAACTTCGAAGCCGGATCCGGCTGCCAAGCCCGACGAGAACAACAAGTCCAAGAAGCGCGTGGCGACCGGCGTCGCCGTCGGTATCGGATCGGCGGCCATCGTCGCCGCTCTGCTCTACGCCAACCGGTCGCGAAAGAACGACAAGGGCGGCCCTAAATAGGCAGCATGCCGAAATAGGCGAGGACCGCCACCACCAGGATCAGCAGTGCGATCGCGGCAATGATGCCGCCGCCACTGCCGCGCTCGACGATCACGGTCTCTTTTTCGGTCACGGGTTCACGCTCGTCCATGGGCCGTCTCCATCCTTGTTACAGGACGAAAACGTTCCCCCCGCCGCGGCGTTCCCCTCAGGCGGCGTGGGCGACGGTGCCGGCGAGCCAGGCGCGCGCCTGGCGCTGCGCCTCGGCGATCTCCCGGGCGGTCATCTCCTCGGCGATCTCCGCGCGGCATCGCTGCCCTTCGCGGCTGCCGTTGAGCGCGGCGAGGTTGAACCATTTATGGGCTTGGATGAGGTCGACATCGACCCCGTTCGATCCCGTGGAATAAGCGACGCCCAATTCATACAAGGCCGCCGCATTTCCCCCGGCGGCTTCGGCGAGGCGGCTTTCCATCAGAAAGGCCGCGGACCTCAGGCTGTTCCCCATCACATGCCCCCTGTCGACTTATTGTCGAGGGCGAATGTCGACCCTTTTGTGCAAAGAAATGGTTAACGGCCCGGTGACGTTCTTCAGCTGTGTGCCGGGACGACCGGCAGATTGTCGATAAGGCGCGTCCTGCCGAGGCGGGCGGCGGCCAGCAGACGGCTGGGCCGCGAGAGGCTCGACAGCGGCTGCAGCGTCTCCGCATCGCACAGCTGGACATAGTCGATCGGGTCGAAGCCGGCGGCTGCCAGCTTGCCGCGCGCCGTCGCGAGCGCCTCGTCTATGTCTACGCCCTCCAGAATCGCCCGTGCCGCCTCGCCCAGCGCCCGCGGCAGCGCGCGGGCGGCGACCCGCTCCTCATCCGACAGATAGATGTTGCGCGAGGACAAAGCGAGGCCGTCGGCGTCGCGCTGGGTGGGGACGCCGATCACCTCCACCGGCAGATCGAGATCGCGTGTCATCCGGCGAATGACGGCTAGCTGCTGATAATCCTTCTCGCCGAACAGGGCCACATCCGGGCGGACCTGGTTGAAGAGCTTGGCGACCACCGTCGCCACGCCGTCGAAATGGCCGGGCCGGGAGGCTCCGCACAGCCCCTCGCTCACTCCCGCCATGGAAACAGTGGTGGCATAGCCTTCCGGGTACATGACCTCGACGGCCGGCGTCCACAAAAGCTCGCAGCCCGCCTCTTCCAGCATGCGGGAGTCGCTCGCCTCCCGGCGCGGGTAGGCGGCAAGATCCTCGTTGGGCCCGAACTGGGTCGGGTTGACGAAGATGGAGACGACGACATGGGCCGCGTGCCGCTTCGCCTCGGCGACGAGCGCCATGTGGCCGGCGTGGAGGGCGCCCATCGTCGGGACCAGAGCGACGCCGCCGCCTTCCTGGCGCAGTGTTGCGACGGCGTCCCTAAGGGCATCTATTTCACGGATTAATTGCACGGCCTCATGGCCTCCGATACAGGCTTGGCCTATTCATGAACCGCGCTCCTTGCTGGAGCGCGGCGGCGAGATCAAGAGGGGGCAAGGCAGGAACGATGACCGGGGCAAGGCCGCACTTCATCGTATTCGCCAACGAAAAGGGCGGAACGGGCAAATCGACGACGGCCGTCCACAGCGCGGTGGCGCTTGCTGCCGCCGGTCGGCGCGTGGCGGCGATCGACCTCGACACGCGGCAAAGAACCCTCGGCCGCTACCTCGACAATCGCGCCGCCTCGATCGCGCGGCTGGGCACGCCGCTGCCGATGCCGGTATACGAGACGTTCGACCCGGCCAAGGACGAGACCCTTCACGACCAGATCGAGCGCCTGGCCGGCGATGCCGACGTCGTCGTCATCGACACGCCCGGCCGCGATGATCCCCACGCGCGGGAGGCGATGCTCAGCGCCGACACGCTGGTGACGCCGATCAACGACAGCTTCGTCGACCTCGACCTGATCGGCGAGGTGGACGCCGAAACCTACAAGATCCGCCGCCCCAGCTTCTACGCCGAGCTGGTCTGGAACAGCCGCACCCAGAAGGCGAAGGCGACCGGAACGAGCGTCGATTGGGTCGTGCTTCGCAACCGTCTCCAGCATGTCGAGGCGAAGAATATGCGCCGCGTCGGCGCCGCCCTCGACGAGTTGTCGCGGCGCGTGGGCTTCCGCGTCATTCCAGGCCTTGGCGAGCGCGTCATCTTCCGCGAACTCTTTCCCAAGGGGCTGACCCTGCTCGACCTCGCCCATCTCGGCAATGTCGGAATCAGCCACATCGCCGCTCGCCAGGAACTGCGCGAGATGATCGCTGGCTTCGGCCTTCCCGAGGAAGGACGAGAGCCGGCGCCGCTTCGGGCTGCCGCGGGCTGAGATGCCGGTCGCGCTGCTCCTGCTGATCGCGGCCGGAGCCGGCTGGGCCTGGTGGACCGGCCGCCTCAAGGGACTGACCTTCGAAGACGGTATTGCCGGCGCCGCTTTCCTCCTCGGCATTCGATTCGCCACGACAGGACGCCTCGCGCTCGGACTGCCATTGATGGCGGGCTCCGCGCTGTGGGCCGTCTACCGGCGGGGTCGCAGGGCCTCGCCATCGATGCCGGTAGCGGAAGCACGCCAGCTTCTCGGCGTCGATGAGACCGCCACCCTCGCCGACATACGCGATGCGCACCGCCGCTTAATTGCCAGGGTCCATCCCGACAAAGGCGGCTCGGCGGATCTCGCCCACCGGGTCAACCTTGCCAGGGACACTTTGGTCGCCGAAATGAACCGTCGAACGCCTCGCGCGTCTTGATTGTCCCACACTAGACCGGAGTCCTTCATGAGCCACCGTTTCCACCCGACGACCCTTCGCGAGTACGACATACGCGGCATCGTGGGAGAAACGCTGGGCGAAGTGGATGCCCACGCGATCGGCCGGAGCTTTGCGACGCTGGTCAGGCGCGGCGGCGGCACTCGCGTGGCTGTCGGTTATGATGGCCGGGAAAGTTCGCCGGCCCTCGAAAAGGCGCTGATCCGCGGCCTCAACGAATCGGGCGTCGACGTCACCCGCGTCGGCCTCGGGCCGACGCCGATGCTCTACTTCGCCGAAGCGGAGCTGGAAGTGGACGGCGGCATCATGATCACCGGCAGCCACAATCCCGCCCATTATAACGGCTTCAAGATGGTGATGTTCGGCAACGCTTTCTTCGGAGAGGACATCAAGCGCCTCGGCGCCATGGCCGCCGAAGGCGATTGGGAGGACGGCGAAGGCACGGTCGGCGAGGCCGACGTCATGGACATGTATGTCGACCGGCTGCTCAGGAATTTCGACGGCGCCGCCTTCCGCATCGCCTGGGACGCCGGCAACGGCGCCGCGGGCCCCGTGGTCGAGAAACTGACCGCGCGCCTGCCGGGCGAACACCATCTCCTCTACACCGACGTCGACAGCCGCTTCCCGAACCACCATCCCGACCCGACCGAGGAAAAGAATCTCGAGGACCTGAAAGCAGCCGTGGCCGGTAAGGGCCTCGATTTCGGCATCGCGTTCGACGGCGACGGCGATCGGATCGGCGCCGTTGACGGCGAGGGCCGCGTCGTCTGGGGCGACCAGCTTCTCTCCATCCTCGCCGAGCCGGTCCTGCAGGACGTGGACGGCGCCACCATCATCGCCGACGTGAAGGCGAGCCAGGCCCTGTTCGATCGCGTCGCCGAGCTGGGTGGACAGCCGCTGATGTGGAAGACGGGCCATAGCCTCATCAAGTCCAAGATGAAGGAAACCGGCTCGCCTCTGGCCGGCGAGATGAGCGGCCACATCTTCTTCGCCCATGACTATTACGGGTTCGACGACGCGCTCTATGCGGCGGTGCGCCTGATCCGTGCCGTGACCCATCTCGGCGGCTCGCTGACCGCGCTCCGCTCCGCCATGCCGGACATGGTCAACACGCCCGAAATGCGCTTCCAGGTCGACGAAAGCCGGAAATTCCCGGTGGTCGAGGAAGTGCTGGAGCGCTTGGAGGGGAACGGCGCCGAGGTGAACCGCACCGACGGTGCTCGCGTCACCACCGACGATGGCTGGTGGCTGCTCCGCGCCTCCAACACCCAGGATGTGCTCGTCGCGCGGGCCGAGGCGAGGACGCGCGAAGGCCTCGATCGTCTCGTTGCCCAGATCGACGAGCAGCTTGCCTTGTCGGGCCTTCAACGGGGTCCGCAGGCGGCACACTGATCCAGCGCTTCTCGGGAAAGGTCGGGGAGGACACAGGCGTGCATTGACGCCCCTCCCCTTTACCTTAAGGGAAAGCGGATGGCTCTTCCCTTGCTTTTCAACCGGCTGCGACTGCCCGTCATCGGCGCGCCCTTGTTCATCGTCTCCAACCCCGATCTGGTCATCGCCCAGTGCAAGGCGGGGATCGTCGGCTCCTTCCCGGCGCTGAACGCGCGGCCGCAGTCGCTGCTCGACGAATGGCTGCACCGCATCACCGAAGAGCTCGCCGCCTGGGACCGGGACCATCCCGACACGCCTGCCGCGCCCTTTGCCGTCAACCAGATCGTCCACCGTTCCAACGGCCGCCTTCAAGACGACCTGGCGACCTGCGCCAAATGGAAGGTGCCGATCGTCATCACCTCGCTGGGCGCGAACGAGGAGCTCAACCATGCCGTTCATGGCTGGGGCGGCATCACGCTCCACGACGTCATCAACGACCGCTTCGCGCGCAAGGCGATCGAGAAGGGCGCCGACGGCCTCATCGCCGTCGCGGCGGGGGCCGGCGGCCATGCGGGGCGGCTGTCGCCCTTCGCCCTCGTCCAGGAGATCCGCGCCTGGTTCGACGGGCCTCTCATCCTCTCGGGCGCCATCGCCACCGGCCGCGCCATCCTTGCCGCCCAGGCCATGGGCGCGGATCTGGCCTATATCGGCTCCCCTTTCATCGCGACCGAGGAAGCCAACGCAACCCCCGAATATAAAAACGGAATCGTGGAGGGGCGCGCGGCGGACATCATCTATTCCAGCCTCTTCACCGGCGTCCATGGCAACTATCTTCGCCAGTCGATTCTCGCGGCGGGGCTCGACCCCGACGACCTTCCGGAAGGCGATCTGAAGACGATGGACTTCGGCTCCGGCGAAGGCAGCAAGAAGGCCTGGCGCGACATCTGGGGCTCAGGCCAGGGCATTGGCGCGATCCAGGAGATCCGGCCGGCCGCGGACTATATCGCTCGCCTGCTCACGGAATATGCCGAAGCCAGGGCCACCCTGCTGAAGACGCTTGGCTAGCTAGTCCGCCAGCCTTTGCAGTGCGCTCCGCCAGCGTTCGGGCAAGCGCATCGGCCGACGCTTCTCGCGATCGACATAGACATGGACGAAGCGCCCTTCGGCGGCGGCTTCAGATCCATTCTTCGGGAACACGCCCAATCGATAGGAAACGCTGGAGTTTCCCAGCCTTTCTACGGCCAGTCCAATGTCGACGGGCTGCGGATAGGCGAGCGGCGCGGCGAAGCGGCAGCCCGTCTCGACCACCAGCCCGATCGGTTCCCCCTGCTTCAGATCGAGCAGGCCGGAGTCGATCAGCCAGCCGTTCACGGCGGTATCGAACCACTGATAATAGACGGTGTTGTTGACGTGGCCGTAGGCGTCGTTGTCGGCCCAGCGCGTTCCGATCTCGCGCCAGGTCCTGTAATGATCCCGCCCCTTCAGCGGCGCCCGCGTCACAGCGCCGCCTCGTAGAGGCGCCGGGCATCGGCTTCGCTAATCGGGCAGGGATTGTTCACCAGCAGCCGCTCCTGCTTCATCGCCTCGCTTGCCAGAAGGTCGAGATCGGCGGCGCGGACGCCGACGTCGGAAAGCCGCTGCGGCAGCCCCGTGGCTCGCGACAGGGTGCGCAGGCGCTCGACGAAGGCGCTCGCCTGCGCCTGCGCGCCGAGACGCTCGAGGCTGGGATCGAGCCATCGTCCAAGCTCGGCATATGACGTCATGGCGGCAACCATGTTGTGGCCGAGCACATGCGGCAGCATCAGCGCATTGGAGAGGCCGTGCGGCACATGGAAATGCCCTCCGAGAGGATAGGCGAGCGCATGCACCCCGGCCACCGGCGCATTGGCGAAGGCGACGCCGGCGAGATGCGCGCCGAGCAGCATCGCTTCCCGCGCCTTCCTGTCCTCGGGCCGCTCGCATGCCGTCAGCAGGCTCGCGTCGAGGAGCCGCAGCGCCTCGCGCGCCAGCAGGTCGGACATCGGATTTTTGAGCCGCGCGGAGGTATAGGCCTCGATCGCATGCACCATGGCGTCCATGCCCGTCGCGGCGGTGACTGGGCGCGGCAGGCCGATCGTGAGCTCGGCGTCGAGGATGGCTAAGTCGGCGATCAGCGCGCGGCTGCTGACGCCCTTCTTCTCGGCGCCACCCAGAGTGATGACCGCGACCGGCGTCGCTTCCGAGCCGGTGCCGGCGGTGGTCGGGACCAGGATCAGCGGGAGACGCTGCCCCCGCGCCTTGTCGACGCCCCAGAGCGTGACGAGATCGTCACCGCTTCGAATGAGATAGGCGGCGAGCTTGGCCACATCCATCGGGCTGCCGCCGCCGAACCCGATCGTCGAGACGCAGCCCCGCGCTCGGCCCGCTTCGACCGCGGCCAGCAGCGTTTCGCGCGAGGGATCCGCCTCCACCGCATCGAAAATGACAGGCTCGGCACCGGCCGCTTCGAGCGACTCGAGGGCGGCGCGAGCCAGACCCAGGGCCAAGATCTGGCCGTCGGTGACGAATAGGCACGGACCTTTGGGAACGAACTCGCCCAGCCGTCCGGATGCGCCCGCTCCGGAAACGAGCTTGGGGCCGTAGCTGAAACGATAGTCGCTCAATAGAGCAGCCGCGTCAGAGCGAGCGCTCCAGCCGCCGCAGCAGGTTACGAGCCGGGCTGGGCTGAGGCTCCATCTCGTCGCCGCCTTCGTCGAGCCGCTGCACGCGGGCATAGAGATCGCGGCTCGACTGGATAAGCTGCAGCGCGGCCTCGGGAAGCTGTTCCAGCAGCTCCGGATCGCTTTCTGGCGCTTCGCCGAGCCGGCGCGTGGGCTTGCGCGCCTGGGCGGAGGTCAACTCGCCCGCCTCGACGGCTCGTTGGGTGAGGAGCCAGGCGATGATGTGCATCAGCCGAGTCGTCACCTTCAGCGACTCGCAGGAAAAGCCGACTCGGACGATCGGGTCCAACGCCATCCGATCGTCGCGCCCGTTGCGGTCGAAATAGGCGCGAGCCTCGTCGGCGAGCACCATCGCCTCGACATAGAGCGAGTCGATGAGCCGCGGGGTCATTCGGCTGCGGGCTTGCTCGGTGGCCATGCGCCGACAGTGCCACAGGAGGACGCCGCGGTGAACGCCGAAAAAGGGTTAGTCATTCCTTTTCGCAGAAAATCAGGCGATGATATCGGGGACGAGATGGTCCTCGATCAGCGCGATCTCGTCCTTGAGGCGGAGCTTGCGGCGTTTCAATCGCGCGAGTTGGAGCTGGTCGGCCGCCAGCGTGCTGGTCAGCGCCTCGATCGCGGCATCGAGATCGCGGTGTTCCATCCTCAACTGAGCCAGCTTGGATGCTTCGTTAAGCTCACCAACGTCATTCGCCACCATGGCCGTCCTCCGGCTACCAAACCTTAGTGAAGACGCTATAGATAGACGATCAACGGGTCGTCGAACAGGGACGCCCGGCCGTCCGATCCGGGGAGACAGACGAGCGCTTCTTCGTTCTAATAATTCAGACCAACAGCCGTGCAGAGGAGATGGGAATGCAAAACGCGCATATGTCCGCATTGGAGCTGAAACATGCTGGTCTCGATGCCCGTATCAGTGAGGAAAATCAGCGACCCAATCCGGACATGGCCACGATTACCCGACTGAAGAAGGAAAAGCTCAAGATCAAGGAAGCTATACTCGGCCTCTAGCCGAACCCGATCAGAGCGGGCGCTGCGGCGCCCGCCTCACAACCGGCCTGCGAGCCTTCAAAGGATCGATTTCGACGTCGAAGTTGATCCCGATCCTCCCCCTCTTAATCCACGCCACCTTCCCCGCTACCGAGCCGATACCGCGCACGGTAACGACCACTACCTCGCCCGGCGACGCTACGTCATTGAAGTCGGCCATGACGCCGATCGCCGAGAGATTGCGGACCCGCACCGGCACCGGCTCTGCGGTATCCTCTGGCCTGCGGATGGTCGCGGATAGAAACAGGCTGTCGCGCGGCGACGTCCGCCGAGTCGGGGCAGCTTTATCGGAAACTATCTTGGTTTCGATCACGGGCAGGCTCTCCGGAGCCGCTCTGCGGCGGCGCAGCGAACCTAGCCTCCAATGGTCGAAATCGGGTTAACGACGTCAGTCGTCGCGCGAGACGCGTTCCTGCCGCTCGTGCCGCTCCTGGGCCTCGACCGTCATGGTTGCGACGGGACGGGCCTCGAGCCGGGCCAGCGAGATCGGCTCCCCGGTCACTTCGCAGAAGCCATATTCGCCCTCGTCGATTCGGCGCAGCGCGGCGTCGATCTTGGCGATCAGCTTGCGCTGCCGGTCACGGGTGCGAAGCTCGATGCCCCAGTCGGTTTCGCTCGACGCGCGATCGGTGATGTCGGCCTCGCGGATCGGGCCGCTCTTCAGCTGCGCCATCGTGTCCCGCGATTCCTGGATGATCGCTTCTTTCCAGTCGAGCAGCTTCTTGCGGAAATACGCCAGCTGGAGCGGGTTCATGAACTCTTCATGGGGGCTCGGCCGGTAGCCGTCGTCGAGCGGCACCATCGCCGGACTGAAACCTGATTCGTAAACGTCACTGAGAGCCGTAGCCATAAAACCCCTCCACTCGTCGGGCGGCCCGGCGCGAAAGGCCGGTCCGCAACCCTGGTGCCGCCCGCATTTCGCGATTGTTCGGCACCTGCCCCAGCGCGCCTATAGCTTTGCGACGCGTGAAGGACAAGTCACTCAAAAGTCGATTGAAAATGGAGGCGATTTTACGCTGGAAGCGTGACCTTTTTGCCTCCCCCCGCGGGGAGGCCGTCGCTACACGCACGAATCGGCGAATCACGAGCGACTCAAAGCCGCCGGCGCGAAGATCAGCATGAATGTAGGGCGCGCAGCTTGTTCACGGCTGTCTGCACAATGTCTTCTATTGGGACGAAACCGTTCCGAATAGCCGTTTACCCCTGCTTCAGAGGGCAAGATGTGGTTAACGAACTTGCACTGAAACGACCATTGGGCATCTCTGAAGCATAGCTCGACGCAGCGCCGGATCATCGGGGTCAACTATCCGTCAGCCGCGAGAGCCTAGAACAGGGTAGATGTCATGTCTGTAAGAATGGCCTTGGCGAAACTGGCCGCTTGCACCTGCGGCGGAGCGATCATCGGCGGCGGCGCAGTGCACGTTTCTGCGAACCCGCCGGAACGGCCGGTCCTGGTCAAGCAGGCGAAGGCGAGCACGATCAAGCGCGCCGACCGTCCCATGAGGGTCAAGCGGACGAAGCTGACGAAGGCGGTGAAGCCCGCCGAGTGCAAGGTCGCGCCGGCGACGACGGTGACGACGCGCACGATCACCTACCCGCCCCCGCCCCTTCCCTATCCGGCACCGCCGCCTCCGCCGGTGGTCGTTCCTGCGATAGGAGGCGGCGCGGTGCCGGTCGTGATCGGCGGCGGCGCGATCGGCAGCGGCTTCGGGCCCGGCTTCTTCAGCGGCGGCTTTTTCTCCGGCGGCAGCAGCGGCAACACCATCTTCACCGCCTCGACCAGCACATCGACCGGCGGCAGCTCCACCTCTAGCGGCGCCGTCTCGTCCACATCCAGCACCAGTGGCGGTTCGACCAGCACCAGTGGCGGTTCGACCAGCACCAGCGGCGGCTCAACCAGCACCAGCGGAGGCTCGACTTCCACCTCGACATCGACAGGCGGCATCTCCTCGACCTCCACGTCGAGTTCGAGCGGCAATGTTTCAACGAGCTCCAGCTCCAGCAGCTTCGGCGGCAGCACGAGCACATCGAGCAGCACAAGCTCGTCGACCTCGAGCAGCACCAGCTCCTCCAGCAGCACGAGCTCCTCGACGTCCAGCAGCACCAGCTCGTCCACGTCCAGCGGCGGCTCGACGAGCAGCTCAAGCGGCGGAACGCCGGTGCCGGCGCCGCCTATCATTATCCTGTTCGGCGCCGCAGCGGCTGCCCTGGTCGCGCGGAAAAGGCTCGGTCGCTCCGCAGACTGAGAACCTGGGGGAGCCGGACAGGAAGAAGGCCGCGCCCGACCCTTCAGGCGCGGCCTTCACCCGTTACGAACGAATGAACTTATTCAGTTGCGTCCGTGGTCACCGCAGCGGCGGTCTCGGCGCCGGCGGTCGCATCCGCGGTCGCCTCGGCCGTCGCGTCGGCCGCCGGCGTAGCCGCGGCGGCGCTGGCGGCACCGGCCGCTTCGAGCTCGGCCGCGCTCATGCCGACGACCGGGCCGCTGGCACCGGGGCCGAAGGCGGAGACGGGAAGCGCGACCAGGCTGCCGCTGGAAAGCCGCAGCGTCGCGAGCTCACCCTCGACCTTCTGGATCGAGCCGACGAAGTCGCCGCTGGTGTCGCGCACCATGGCGCCGACGGTGACGAGGCTGTCGGCCTTGGCCAGGCTCTGCTCGACCGCGGCGTTCACCTGGGCCTGCGTCATCGCCATGATGAAGCCGTCGTCCACTGCGGTGAAAGAGGATTTGGGCAGGCGGACCTCATGCTTGTCCGTCTTGAGCACGACATAGTCGCCCTCGACGCTGGTGATCGTGCCGACGGCACCGCCGGCGGTGTCGCTCACATTGGCGCCGGTGGAGAAGGTCGCCTGGGCGAAGGCCGGCTGGAGCGCAGCCGACGCCAGCAGTGCGGCGGAAACGAGAATGGTCTTGCGAAAGGTCATGGTCTCTCCTGAAATTGTGCCTGCCCCGCTATAACATATTGTTAATGAACGAAAACCGTCTCACCAAAAAGCGGGGGAGCGTCGCCGCTCCAGCGGCCACGGAGAGGCACGCTATTCGGCACTGAGGATTTTTTCAATCTCCGAGACCGGATGGCCGGTCAGATCCTTGGCGATTTCGCCCGCGAGCCGCTTCTCGACTTCCTTGTGATAATGTTTGCGAAGCTCGCCCAGAGTGCGGGGCGGGGCGACCACGATCAGCGATTCGAAGTCGTTCTGGAGTGCCCGCTTGCGCAACAGCTCGGCGGTCTCGGCGGCGAAGCGGTCCTCCTCGATCTGATGGAAATCCGCCTCCGCCATGGCGCTTCGGCCGTTGCCGATGCTGGCAAAAGCGCGGCCCGGGCTGTCGGTCTTGATGTCGCGATTGGGGGGATTTTCGCTTTGTCTTTTGCGTTCCACTTCCAGCTTGGGATAGTCGGCGTCTCCATCGTTGCGGAAAAAGAGCATCTTTTCGCCGTCCGCGACGACGATGAAGCTGTTGTGCGGAACTCGCATGTCAATCTCCTCTGATTTTTCCCGGTCAACGCCGCAAATGCGGCGATAGTTGCCGCCGCAAGGCTTGCTTCGCCCCCGTTCCAACGCATAGCTAGGCGGCGATGCGCATCCTCCTCACCAACGACGACGGCGTGAACGCGACGGGCCTCAAGGTGCTGGAGCGGATCGCCCGGGAGTTCTCCGACGACATCTGGATCGTCGCCCCGACCGAGGAGCAGTCGGGCGCCGGCCATTCGCTCACCCTCACCTTTCCGGTGCGGCTGAGGAAGCTCGGCGAGCGCCGCTTCTGCGTCACCGGCACCCCCACCGACTCCGTGATGATGGCGATCGCCCACGTCATGAAGGATGACCCGCCCGACCTCATCCTCTCCGGCGTCAATCGCGGCGCCAATCTCGGCGAAGATGTCACCTATTCGGGCACCGTGTCCGCCGCCATGGAGGGCGCGCTTGCCGGCATTCCGTCGATCGCGCTTAGCCAGGCCTATGCCAAGGAAGGCATGGGCGACACCGTTCCCTTCGCCGCCGCCGAGGCCTGGGCCGACGAGGTGCTGCGCCCGCTCATTGCCACGCCGATGGCGCCGCGGACCCTCGTCAACGTCAACTTCCCCGCCCTCACCCCGAGCGAGGTCAAGGGGATTCGCGTCACCCAGCAGGGCCTTCGCGACTACGGCCGCCTGCGCATCGTGCAGCGTACCGACACGCGCGGCTTCGATTATTTCTGGTTCGGCCTCGGCCCGATGATCGAGACGCCGAGCCATTCCACGGACCTTGAGGCGGTCGCCGACGGTTACGTCGCCGTGACTCCGCTGCATCTCGACCTCACCCACGGGCCGTCGCTCGGCCGCCTCGCCGAGCTTTATCCCTGATGGCCCGCCGCCGCCGCAGGGGTCCGGATTACACCACCCTGCAGCGCAAGGGCCGCCTTCCCGTCTGGGTTCAGATCACCTGGCGGGCGCTATTCGTGGTCGCTCTGCTCGCCGTCGCCGTCGCGGTGCACTGGTTCGAGCGCGACGGCCTGCGCGACAATTTCGACGGCCATGTCAGCTTTCTCGACGTCGTCTATTTCACGATGATCAGCGTCACCACCACCGGCTATGGCGACATCGCCCCGGTGAGCGACCAGGCGCGCCTGTTCGACGCCCTCATCGTGACCCCGATCCGTATCTTCGCGGTGCTGATCTTCCTCGGCACGGCCTACAGCTTCGTTTTCAGACGCACATGGGATAGATGGCGCATGGCGATCATTCAGCGGAATCTCCAGGACCACATCATCGTCGCGGGCTACGGTACCAGCGGCAGCCAGGCGGTGGACGAGCTCATCGCCCGCAAGACCGATCCTTCCTGCCTGGTGGTGATCGACGCCGACGGGGGCGCGCTGGAGCGCGCCCGATCGCAAGGCTGCGCGGTGATGCAGGCCGACGCCACTCGCGACAAGACACTTCAGGCGGTGCGCATCGATCGCGCCCGGGCGATGATCATCTCCGCCGGAAGCGACGACACCTCGATCCTCATCACCCTCACCGCCCGCCACCTCGCGCCCCGCATCCCGATCAGCGTCGCCGTACGCAACGCCGACAATGAGCTGCTCGCTCGCCAGGCCGGCGCCACCACCGTGATCAACCCGGTAAGCTTCGCCGGCCTTCTCCTCGCCGGCTCCACCCATGGCGAGCATATCAGCGACTATCTCGCCGACCTCGCTTCCACGAGCGGCCGCGTCCAGCTCGCCGAGCGGATGGTGGGGCCGGAGGATCACGGCAAATCGCTCGCCGACGCCGCCCGGGGCATTGGCGTCCGCCTCTACCGCGACGGCAAGCCCCATGGCTTCTGGGAGCCGGAATCAAACATGCTCATCCCCGGCGACGTCATCGTCGAGATCGTGCCGACCGCATTGAACGAGGCGGAACCACGCTGAATTCCGGTCGAGCGGTCATCCGGGCAAAACGGCTCACGCCATTGATGATCGTTTCGCACGATGAGCCGAAAACAGATCGGGAACGGGAACTGGTCAGGAGAGGTTGGCATGTCGGCGGGGAGCGCGGGGCCCTGCCGATCCACCTTTCTGATCCTCGCAAGTCACGGAGCACGACATGCACCGCACTATGTTCTTTGCCGCCATTCTGGCCCTGGCGGCCCCGGCGGCGGCCGCAACCATGCAGCAGCCGTCCGAGCCGCCCGCGGACCAGGCGGGGGCGCCACCCGCAGGAGGCGACTTCGCATCCTTCGACGCTGACGGGAATGGAAGCCTCAATCAGGCTGAATTCTCGGCCTGGGCGAGCGCGCAGGGTGCGAGTGCCGAGCCCGCGTCGGCCGCCTTCACTCAGGCGGACTCCGACGGCAACGGCGAGATCAGCGCGTCCGAACTGGCCGCCGTGGTATCGACCCCACGATAAACGAAGAACCATAGCGGCGGTGGCGACCCCACCGCCGCTTTCGGCACGAACCGGTTTCCCCACTCCATAAGGAGCCAGGTGAAACCGGGATCAAAGCCACAGTTTCACCGCAATTGGCATGTTGTCTGCCTCCGGCCATCGACGGAGACGCCATGCCGGCGGCATTGATGATCCTGCTTCAGGTCGCCACTCCTGTCCCGGCGACGTCAATGGTCGACGATTTCGATCTCGACCAGATCCCGCGCGAAGGCCTTCCGCGCCCGAAGATCATCGATCGCTGCCCGGACGACGACCCGACCGTCATCGTCGTGTGCGGCTCTAGAAATCAGGACGAAGGTTATCGACTCCGCCCGCCTTCGGGGGATCTCACCGAGGCCGGACCTCCTATCGCCGAGACCGACCTCGGCGGAGGCGTGACCGGCGCGATCGTGCTGGACTCCGCGGGCATGCCGAGCGGCGAGGTCAGCAAGCGCATCATGATCAAAGTCGGGACGAAATTCTAAAAAGGCGGCCGGCTCGCCTTCAGCGACTGTCCGAATGCGAACGCCGCTGTCCGCTCCTGAACGTTCGCGTGGAGTGTCGACCCGCCAATCCGAGGCGGGCGGCGCTGGCCCGGTCCTTGCACGGCCGACGCGAAATTCATGAGGGGACACATCATGCGCCTGCCGATCGCCACCACGGCGTCACCCGGGATTTCATCCGCCGCACGAATGGTTCGCAGCGGTTGATGGCCGAACAGTTGGTCCGCCTGCGGATCGGCGGATGAGCGGCGACGGCAGCAGGATGTTCAGCTGCCCCGCGGTCCCCACAGGATGATGGCGGCGCCCACGAGCGCGATCGCGGTTCCGCTCAGGTCCCATCGGTCGGGCTTCACGCCTTCGAAGAGCCACAGCCACAGCAGCGCCGACATGATGTAGACGCCGCCATAGGCCGCATAGGTCCGTCCGGCATGTTCGGCATCGACGAGAGTCAGAAGCCAGGCGAACAGGCACAGCGACGCGACGCCGGGAACCAGCCACCACGGCGACTTGTCGAGCTTCCACCACGCCCAGAAGGCGAAGCAACCGGCAATCTCGGCCAACGCCGCGCCGATATATGCGAAAACGGCCATTTCTGCTGTCTCGCAGTCATGCGGCAAGCCTGCAATGGGTGGTAAAAGGACACTCAGGCGCGCCCGTTATAGCGGGCCACGCAAGCATGGCGAGAACTGGCGGCTCATTGGCTCGGCACGGCGCCAGCGGCCCCGCGCTCGGCTGCTATCAGGCGAACGAGACCTTCGTCACCTTCGCCCGCTGCCGGCGGCGCCGAAGCGAATAGCCGACGACACCGAAGCCGAGTAGCATCAAGGCCCAGGTCGACGGTTCCGGGATCGGCGAGACCGAAACCGTCCCTGCGAAGGACCCGCCGCCCCCGGAGGAGCCGTTTACGACCAGGGTATGAGGCCCGGCCGATGATAGTCGAGAGGCGAAGCCGAATTCCGCCTCACCCTGCGGCGTTATAAACGAGATCAAGTTGAAAGGTGTCCCGTTGAGGAAGGCGGACCCAAAATTGATATTGGTGACGCCGCTCACACCGAAATTGCTCAACGTTGCGCCCACGCGGCTGGTCCTCGGAACGTTGAACGTGAATGTCGAGTTAAACGGCCCTAGCGTACTGATCGTCTGACCGAAAAAGCCGGAAAGATCGCCGCTGGGATGCGGAACGAGTATGATTTCGGCGGCTTGTGCGGCGGGCGCGATGCCGAATGTCGAGAGAGCTACAAGGGCGGTCGCAACGAGTCTCTTCATGTTATTCCTCCCTGCCGAGGGTCAAACCCCGCTCATTCCTCCATCAGGTCTGAAACGCCAGACAACAATTTTTCCCGTAACTCTCGACATTTACCAAATTCGACTTCGCCGATCAATTGGCGCAGTTGAGGCCAAAGCCGAAGGTCTGCTTTGGGTCGAGGGCGGACGTTCCAATGGTCGCGATTGCGTGGTGGGAGTTGGGTCCGGCTCTCGCCGGGGAGCGGCATCGTCAACCGAACACTAGGAAAATGCCGCATCTGCCACTATTTGGGCGCCACTCATGGCCATTCAGCTCCCCTCCCCGCCGAAAATCGGCATGGTTTCGCTCGGCTGCCCCAAGGCGCTGGTCGATTCAGAACGCATCCTGACGAAGCTCAGGAGCGACGGCTATGCCCTGTCGCCGGATTACGACCAGGCCGATGTGGTACTGGTCAATACCTGCGGCTTCCTCGATTCCGCGAAGGAAGAGAGCCTGGCCGCGATCGGCGAAGCGATCGCCGAGAATGGCCGCGTCGTCGTCACCGGCTGCATGGGGAAGGAAGCCGACCTCATCCGCGAGCGCTTCCCCGAAGTCCTCGCCGTCACCGGCCCGCATCAATATGAGCAAGTGGTGGGCGCCGTCCACGAAGCCGCGCCGATGCCGCCCAGCGCCTTCCTGAACCTGGTGCCCGAAGGCGGCCTCAAGCTCACCCCGCGCCACTACAGCTATCTGAAGATTTCAGAGGGCTGCAACCACCGCTGCAGTTTCTGCATCATCCCGTCGATCCGCGGCGACCTCGCCTCCCGCCGGCCCGATGCGATCCTGCGCGAGGCCGAGAAGCTGGTCGCCGCCGGCACCAAGGAGCTGCTGGTCATCAGCCAGGACACCTCGGCCTACGGCCTCGACCTGAAGCACGCTTCCTGGCCGTGGAAGGGCGGAGAAGTCCGCGCCCACATGACCGACCTCGCTCGCGAACTGGGCAAGCTCGGCGCCTGGGTGCGTCTCCATTACGTCTACCCCTACCCCTATGTCGACAAGGTCATCCCGCTGATGGCCGAGGGGCTGCTCCTCCCCTATCTCGACATTCCCTTCCAGCATGCGAGCCCTAAGGTTCTGAAGGCCATGAAGCGCCCGGCCAACGAGGCCAAGGTGCTGGAGCGGCTGAAGGGCTGGCGGGAGATCTGCCCGGACATCGCGATCCGCTCCTCCTTCGTCGTCGGCTTTCCCGGCGAGACGGAGGAGGATTTCCAGTATCTGCTCGACTGGCTCGATGAGGCGCGGCTCGACCGCGTCGGCGCCTTCCGCTTCGAACCCGTCGAGGGCGCCGCCGCCAACGACCTTCCCGGCGCCGTGCCGGAGGAAGTGAAGGAAGAGCGTTACGCCCGCCTGATGGAGAAGACCGCCGCCATCTCCGCCGCCAAGCTCCAGGCGAAGATCGGGCGTGAGATCGACGTCATCATCGACGTCGCGGACGAAGAGGGCGGCGCCACCGGCCGCTCCAAGGCCGACGCGCCCGAGATCGACGGCGAAGTCCATCTGCGCGATGCCGTCGGCGTAAAGCCAGGTGATATCGTTAAGGTGCTCGTCGAGGATGCCGACGAGCACGATCTGTTCGGCGTGCCTACGTCGTCTTAACTTCCACCCTAGGCTCCCTCCCGCTTCCGATCTTCGGCCGCTTCCAAAACAGGAACAGCAGCGCGAAGACAGGAATCGCAAACTCCATCGTGAAGGGTTCGAGCGGCGTCGCCTTCCAGAAGCCGGCGCCCAGCAGAACTACCTTGATCGGCAGGAAATCGACATCGCCCGTGCCCCAGTTGAGGCTGAAGGCGCCTGTCCCGAACAGGCAGCCGATTGTCCAGAGCCATCGCCTATCGAAGGCTGGCCCACGCAACACCAGGATGGTGGCGATGCTGCAGGTCAAGACGCTGACGATCATCAGCAGCAGCCAGAGGAAGTGGATTGGGCTCCTGTCGTTGAGATCGAATTGGATGAAGGCGCTCGGCCGCTCGTCGACGGGCATGAGCGAGCATTGGGTGATAGCGGGGCCATCCGGCAGGTCCGCCACCAGCACTTCCGCTCGAATCCACTCCGTGGCCGGCCTCTCTCCCGGCCTGTCGGCGCGACGCGAGGCGCCGTTGCCCGGTGTCTCGAACACTAAGTTGTGCCCCGAATGCGTGGAGCCGTCCGGCAGGGTGACAACCATTGGCTGAGACGCGACGAAACGGAAATCCTGTCGATGCGGCTGGAGCCACTCCGGCACGATTTCAAACTGCTCTTCGAAATCGGCCGCCGCCCAGCTAGGTTCGGCCGCCTCACGGGCATCAGTCCAGTTGCCGGCAATGACGTCCTCGAGGAATGACACGGCTATCGCCTGCTCGGCCTCGCTCGCTTGCTCAAAGGCGCCACACCCCGTGAGCAGGCCCAAGACGGCGAACGCGATCCATCTCATGAATATATTCATGTTCCCCCCTTACTGACCGATCCGACGACCGGACGCACACAGGCTTGGCCGCTACCCCCCCAATCCGTTAGGGGAGCAACATGAACGACATGTCCGCACTGGTCCATCCCGCCAAAGGCCAGCCCGCCACCCTTCTCCACCTTGTCGACAAGAAAGGCTTCGACACTTGGCTCGGCGGCCAGCCCGAGCGGGTGAGGCAGGCGGTGGCGGCGCAAGGCTTTAAAGGCGAGGGATTCCAGCTCGCGATCCTGCCGGGCGAGAAGGAGGGATGGTCCGCCCTCCTTGGCGTCGCCAATGTCGACGAGCTCAGCCCCTGGTGCCTCGCCAAAGCGGCCGAGACCCTTCCGGAAGGCACCTATCGAGTCGCCGATCGCAGTCCCGGTCCGGCCGTGCTCGGCTGGTTGCTGGGCCAGTACAGGTTCGAGCGCTACAAGAAGGAGCCGTCGAAGAAGGGTCCGCGCATCCTCCTCACCGACGATCCGGCGCGGATCGACGAGACGGCGCTGATCGCCGAGGCCACGAACCTCGTGCGCGACCTCGTCAACATCCCGGCTGGGGAGTTGGGTCCGGCCGAGCTCCAGAAGGCGGCCGAGGCGCTGGCTTCCGAGTGCGGGGCGAGCGTTGCCGTCACCTCCGGTGCCGACCTCGCCGCGGGCTATCCGATGATCCACGCGGTCGGCATGGCCGCCACGGCGGAACGGGCGCCACGCCTCATCGAGCTGGAATGGGGCGATCCCAGGAACCCGCGCCTCGCCATCGTCGGCAAGGGCGTGGTGTTCGATTCCGGCGGCCTCGACATCAAGCCAGCCGCCGGCATGCGCCTGATGAAGAAGGACATGGGCGGCGCGGCCCACGCCCTTGCCCTTGCGCGACTCGTCATGAAGAGCCGCCTGCCGGTCCGTCTCCACCTGCTCATCCCGGCGGTCGAGAACGCCATATCGGGCGCCGCCTTCCGCCCCGGCGATGTCCTCAGGAGCCGCAAGGGGCTCACCGTCGAGATCGGCAACACCGACGCCGAGGGCCGCCTGATCCTCGGCGACGCCCTCTCCAAGGCAGCCGAGGACAAGCCGGAGCTGATCCTCGATTTCGCGACCCTCACCGGCGCTGCCCGCATCGCGCTGGGTCCCGACCTTCCGCCCGTCTTCGCCAATCGCGACGATCTCGCCGAGGACTTGCTGAAGGGTGGCGAGGCCGTGTCGGACCCCGTCTGGCGGATGCCGCTGTGGAAGCATTATGAGGAGATGCTCGCTTCCGACATCGCCGACCTCGGCAACGCCGCCGACAGCCCGATGGCGGGCTCAGTCACCGCGGCGCTCTTCCTCCAGAAGTTCGTGCCCGATGAAATCGCCTGGGCCCATTTCGACACCTTCGCCTGGCGCCCGGCGGCGAAACCCGGCCGGCCCAAGGGCGGCGACGCGCTCGGCCTGCGCGCCGCCTGGCAGATGCTCAGGGCCCGCTACCGGAAATGAGACGGAAATGCCCGTCTTCGCGTCGAAATTCCAGCGTGTTAACGAAACGATTTGGCGTCTGACTGGTTTACTTCCCGAAACGTCACCCGCGCGAACCTCGGAGAAGCTATGTGTCAGAACGCGCGCTAAAGAATTGGATGAACGCTCTGATCGGCTATGTGCGCTCCGGTCAGCCCGATCTCACCAACCGTCAGATGGCCTTGATGCTGCTCGTTTACCTGACGCCGGGACCGCATACGGTGCGAGGCCTGGCGAACATATTGGGCGTGTCGAAGCCCGTCATCACGCGCGCCTTGAACACGCTGGGCTCGCTCGGCTATCTCCGCCGAGTCCGTGACGAGGCGGACCGGCGAAACGTCTTCGTCGCCAAGACCAGCACGGGACAGGAATTCCTTGACGGCTTCGAACGAAATATCGAGCAGGACGGCTCGTCCCGCCGCTCCGCCAAAGATCGAGGATTCATCCTCCAGCACAGCTGAGCGCTTCCGCCTCACCGAGCCCTCGCTGACTCTCGATCACCGCGTCCACGCCTATCGCCGGGATCTTGCCGACGTCGCCCTGGCCGGCCACCTCTTCGCTCCGCATTATGCCCGTCCCCTCGTCCGAAGCTGCGGATCCCATCGCACCTTCGTCTACCCCGCGCCGGGAGGTGATGGCCAACCTTCCTCCGAGTTGCTGCCGGGCGAGGAGTTCGCCGTCCTCGAAGTCTCCGGCCACTGGGCGTGGGGCTATTGCCGCTACGATCACTATGTCGGCTATGTCGAGGCGATCGCCCTCGTCGAGCCGCTCGCGTCCACCCACATCGTCGCCGCCGCAACCGCACCCATCCTTCCCGAGCCGGACGTCCACGCCCCCGCCATCGCCCAGCTGCCGATGGGGTCGCGGGTTTGCGGTCACGAAAGCCACGGCTTCCTCGCGACCGACGGCGGCTTCATCCCATCCACCCATGTCCGGGAGATCGGAGCCTGGGAGCAGGACTGCGTCGGCATCGCCGAGCGGTTCCTCGGCGCACCCTATCTGCTCGGCGGCCGAAGCATCCACGGCATCGACTGCTCCGGCCTGGTCCAGCTTTCGCTCGGCCTTTGCGGTCTTCACGCACCCCGCGACAGCGACCAGCAACGCTCCCTCGGTAGCTCGCTGGACGCCGATGCCCCTCTGGCGCGCGGCGACCTCATATTCTTCGAAGGCCATGTCGGCCTGATGAAGGACGGCACCGACCTGATCCACGCCACCGGACATCATGGCAAGGTGCTGATCGAGCCGCTCGCCGCCGTCTCCGCCCGCGTCCCGATCCACGATCGCCGCCGGCTCGTTTGAGCCGATTGCATTTCGCCTCCGGAACGAGCAGTCTCCCCGTGGGAAAAAACGGGGAGGTGCCATCATGAACGAAGCTGCTGTCGCCCGGCCGACGACCTGGTATTGGGTCGTTGCCACGCTCGCCTTGCTGTGGAACCTGATCGGTGTCGCGTCCTATCTGATGACGGTCTACGGGGCCGTTCCGACGGTCTCCGAGGCCCAGAGCACGCTCGAGGCGGCAACGCCGGCCTGGGTCATGGGCGCCTTCGCCATCGCGGCGTTCGGCGGAGCGCTCGGCAGCCTCGGGCTGCTGCTCCGCAAGCGCTGGGCCAAGATCCTGCTGGTGGTGTCGCTCATCGCGGCATTGGCGCAGCAGCTCTGGCTGCTGGTCCTCAGCGACGCGCTCGCCCTGATGGGCCCCAGCGCCGCCATCTTGCCCGCCACGGTGATCGTCGTCGCGGTCCTGCTCGTCTGGTTCGCCACCGTCGCCGATCGCAGGGGCTGGCTGAACTAAGCGGTTCGTCATTGCGAGGAGCGAAGCGGCGAAGCAATCCAGTCCTGTGCTTTTGGATTGCTTCGCTGCGCTCGCAATGACGTGCATCCCTGGCTGAGCTAAGTGCTCACATTTCGCCTCGGGCGCGGCGGATGGCGTACCATTTGGCCACGTTGGCATTATGCTCGGCCAGCGTGTTGGCGAAGATGTGGCCGCCCGTCCCGTCCGCGACGAAATAGAGCGCCTCGGTCTTGGCCGGGTTGAGAACCGCGGCGATGGACAAGCGGCCCGGATTGGCGATCGGTCCGGCGGGCAAGCCGGCCATCGCATAGGTATTGTAGCCATTCGCCGCGTCTAGCTCCGATCGGCGGATGCGGCGGCCGAGCGGCTTGCCCTTGGTGACGGGGTAGATGACGGTGGGATCGGCCTGCAGCGGCATCCCGACCTTCAGGCGGTTGCTGTAGACTCCGGCGACCATGCGCCGCTCGGTCGGTTTGGCGGTTTCCTTCTCGACGATCGAGGCGAGGATGATCGCTTCTTGCTTGGTGTCGACCGCCGAGTGAGGCTGCCGCTTCGCCCACAATGCGTCGAGCTCGCGCGTCATCGCCTGCTGCATCCGCTCCAGCACGGCCGCGCGCGTTTCGCCGCGGTGATAGCCGTAGCTGTCCGGCAGGACCGAGCCTTCCTCCGGCACCGGGATCTGGCCGGTGAGATAGGGGATGCCCATCAGCCGTTCGTGGACGAGGATCGAGGGCATGCCTTCGGGAATGGTGACGAGGCGCTGGATCGGCTGGCCGTGCTGCAGCAGGTCGAGGATCTCGGCGGCGTTGGCCCCCTTCGGGATCAGGAACTCGCCCGCCTGGACCGGGTCGTCCGACCCGAACAGGCGCGCCATCCCGCGAAAGGTGGTGGCATTGCCGGGAATGGCCCCGGCCGCCTCGAGCTTCGCGGCGACGTCGCTGAGGGTGGCGCCCTGCTCGACGACGATGGTGTACGGACCTTCCTTCGGCCCTGCGCTTGTCCACAGCGCCACATAGCCACCGGCGGCGGCGAGCGCCGCCAGGGCTATGAGGATGAGCAGCCATTTCTTCATGGCTGGGTCAGCTTCAGACCGCGCGCATGACCAGGCTGGCGTTGGTGCCGCCGAAGCCGAAGCTGTTGTTGAGCACCGCCTTCACCCTCCGCTCCTTTGCCTTGTGCGGCACCAGATCGACGCCGGCGCAGCCGTCGCCCGGATTGTCGAGGTTCAATGTCGGCGGGACGATCTGGTCGCGGATGGCGAGAATGCAGAAGATCGATTCGACCGCGCCCGCGCCGCCGAGCAGATGGCCGATCGCCGACTTGGTCGAGCTCATCGAGAGCCCGCCGATCGCGTTGCCGAACAGTCGGCGAACCGCGCCCAGCTCCAGCTCGTCGCCGAGCGGAGTCGAGGTGCCGTGGGCGTTGATATAGTCGATGTCGGACAGGTCGAGACCGGACCGCTTCATCGCCACCTGCATCGCGCGAAAGCCGCCGGCGCCTTCCGGGTGCGGCGCGGTGACGTGATAGGCGTCGCCCGACATGCCGTAGCCGATCAACTCGGCATAGATCTTCGCACCACGCGCCTTGGCACGCTCATATTCCTCGAGCACGACCACGCCCGCGCCTTCGCCCATGACGAATCCGTCGCGGTCCTTGTCATAGGGGCGGGACGCTTTTTCCGGCTGGTCGTTGAAATTGGTCGAGAGCGCCCGCGCCTGGGCAAAACCGGCGATGCCGAGCGGGCAGAGGGCGCTTTCGGCGCCGCCAGCCAGCATCACGTCGGCATCCTCCATCGCGATCATCCGGGCGGCGTCGCCGATCGAATGCGCGCCGGTCGAGCAGGCGGTGACGACGGCGTGATTCGGGCCCATCAGGCCGTACTTGATCGAGACCTGACCCGAGATGAGGTTGATGAGCCGACCATGCACGAAGTGCGGAGACACGCGCCGCGGGCCCTTTTCGTGAAGGACGATCGATTCCTTTTCGATTCCGGGCAAGCCGCCGATACCGGAGCCGATCGACACGCCGGTGCGGTAGCGATCCTCCTCGCTCATGTCGGTGAGACCAGCATCCTCGAGCGCCTGGCCGGCCGCGTCGATGCCGTAGACGATGAAGGGATCGACCTGCCGCTGCACCTTGTGATCGACGCGCTTGGCCGGGTCGAAGCCCCATTCATGATCGGGGGCCTTCACCTCACAGGCGATCTGGCAGGCATAGTCGGTCGGATCGAAGCGCGTGATGCGCGTCGCGCCGCTCTTCGAGGCGAGGATGTTCTTCCAGCTGGTCTCGACGTCCGCCCCCAACGGGGTGACAAGTCCAAGACCGGTGACGACTACGCGGCGCATTTAGAAAACTCCCGTATTTAGACGAAAACGGCCCCCCGGCCTTGGGACGGGGAGCCGTTTTTCAAACCTTGGCTCGATCCCATCGGGGCCGGTAGCCGCGGGCCTGACGATCAGGCCTTGTTCGCCTCGATATAGTCGATCGCGTCCTTGACCGTCGTGATCTTCTCGGCGGCGTCGTCCGGGATCTCGACCCCGAACTCTTCCTCGAAAGCCATGACCAGCTCGACGATGTCGAGGCTGTCGGCGCCCAGATCGTCGATGAAGCTGGCTTCCTCGGTGACCTTGTCGGCTTCGACGCCCAGATGCTCGACGACGATCTTCTTAACGCGCTCGGCGGTCTCGCTCATATGTATACCTTCCCTAGATGATGTTTGTATTCGCCCTAGCCGCTCCCGGCGCATGCTGGCAAGTGGCCGGAAACAAGCCGTGCATCTGCAAAGCGTCTGGCATGCCCCCGTCAGAGCATGGCCATGCCGCCGTTCACATGCAGGGTCTGGCCCGTCACATAAGCAGCCTCGCGGCTCGCAAGATAAACAGCGGCCGCCGCGACGTCGTTCCCCTCGCCTAACTTGCCAGCGGGAATGCGGCCTAGCAAGGCCTCCTTCTGAGCGTCGGGCAGAGCGTCCGTCATGGCCGAGGCGATGAAGCCCGGGGCGATGCAGTTGACGGTGATGCCGCGGCTCGCGACTTCCTGGGCCAGCGCCTTCGACATGCCGACGAGCCCCGCCTTGGACGCGGCGTAATTCGCCTGGCCGGGATTGCCGGTCGCGCCCACCACGGACGTGACGGAGATGATCCGGCCATGCTTGGCGCGCATCATCGGCTTCATCGCCGCGCGAGCAAGTCGGAATGCGGCCTCGAGGTTGATCCGGATCACGTCGGACCACTCCTCGTCCTTCATCCGCATGGCGAGATTGTCGCGGGTGACTCCCGCATTGTTGATGAGGATGTCGAGCTTGCCGAGCGCTTCGACCGCCTGCGGCACCAGCGCGTCGACGGCGGCGCTATCGGAGAGGTTGCACGGCAGAATGAGGCTCTCGCCGCCGATCTCGGCCTGGACGCCCTTCAGCGCCTCTTCGCGAGTCCCGGAAAGCGCCACCCGCGCGCCCTGGCCGGCCAGGGCCTTGGCGATCGCCGACCCGATGCCCCCCGAAGCGCCCGTCACCAGCGCGGTCATTCCCGATAAGTCGAACATGTCATTCTCCGTAGATTGAGTTCGCGCAGAGACGCGGAGGCGCAGAGAGGCCGTGTCCGTTGACGAGCCGACGGAAGCCTTCCTTCAGAGTCGCCCCACCGAAATTGATAAGCAGCCCCACGGGCTGCTTCGTGAGCCGAAGGTAGGTGAGCAGTTGCTTCGCATGCGCAGCATGCAACCGATCCAAGGATTTTATCTCGATCAGAAGCGTGTCGTCGACGAGAATGTCTATTCGAAAGGCGGCTCCGAAGCGCAATCCGTCAAATTCGACGTCGATCGGCTTCTGCCGCTCTACCTTATAGCCCATCCGCGCGAGTTGCCCGGCAAGCACCATTTCATAAACGGATTCCAGCAGGCCCGGTCCAAGATCACGGTGCAAGCGGATCGACAAGTCCAGCACGTCCCCACTGATGCGATCGAGATCCGTCACCCACTGACCCTCCGCGTCTCTGCGTCTCTGCGCGAGTATCAGATATCCTTCACCAGCGCGTCGATGTCGTCCATCGTGATGACGCTGGTCGTCTTCACGTCCGGCGCGATGCGCTTCACCATGGGCGAGAGCACCTTGCCGCCGAATTCGACGAAGTGGGTGACCCCGAATTCCGCCATGGCCGCGACGCTTTCCCGCCAGCGGACCATCCCCGTGACCTGCGCCACCAGCAGCTTGCGGATGTCGACCGGATCGTCGGCAGGCGCGGCGATGACATTGGCGTAGACCGGCACCGCCGGCGCGCGGAGATCGGCCGTCTCCAGCGCCTCGGCCATGGCATCGGCGGCCGGCTGCATCAGCGGGCAGTGGAACGGCGCCGAAACCGGAAGCAGCAGCGCCCGCTTCGCGCCCTTCGCCTTGGCGATCTCCAGCGACCGCTCGACCGCCGCCCTGTGGCCCGACACGACCACCTGGTTCGGATCATTGTCGTTCGCGACAGTGCAGACTTCCCCCTGGGCCGCCTCGGCGGCGACCTCCTGGGCGGCTTCGAGGCCGAGGCCGAGCAAGGCCGCCATCGCCCCCTCGCCGACCGGCACCGCCGCCTGCATCGCCTTTCCGCGGAGCTTCAGGAGGCGCGCCGTCGTCGCGACGTCGAACGCCTCGGCCGCGCAGAGCGCCGAATATTCGCCTAGGCTGTGGCCCGCGACGAAATCCGCCTTGTCGAGCGAGATGCCGGAGACGCGAAGCGTCGCCACCGCATTGGCCATGATCGCGGGCTGCGCGTTCTCGGTCAGGGTCAGCTCGTCCTGCGGCCCCTCGGCCATCAGCCGGGCGAGATTCTGCCCGAGCGCATCATCCACTTCCTCGAACAGCTCGCGAGCGACCGTGCTCGCCTCGGCCAGCGCCTTGCCCATGCCGACCGCCTGGCTCCCCTGCCCTGGAAAAATGAATGCACGCATGTCGAAGCCTCCTCCTGTCGCGGCGGCTGGTAGGCCAGCACGATCGCGGGGCGCAAGAGGGGTGCCGCACTCGTCACCCGTGCCTCAAACCGTCTTGGGTTAGGTGGACGGAATTGTGCCGGCATTATGTATCAAATGCACCAAGCCAACGCAGGAGTGTGTCTCCCGCGATTTTCGGCGGCTTAACTGCCCCGCGCGGAGGCGCGCGATGAACAGGACTCCACAACGGGTCCGTAACGGGGCAGGATCACGTCAATGGAGATCAAACGAAAACCAACCGCACTGCTACTGGCTGGTGCATACGGCGTTTGGGAACTCTTCGCTAAGCCCATTTGGAATCTCAACGTCGAGCGCGTTGCTGAGCGCGGGAACATTGACGATGCTTTGCTCGGGGCTGGGCGCATGAGCGACGTTATAGCCTCCATAGCATCATATCTGCCCAGCTCTTTTGGGCTAGGCTTCGTCGCTGGCGCCGTAATATTTGCCTACTGGGACAATGTTGCTGCTTGGGGTCGGCGCCTGCGGGGGAGGGAGGCGCGCCCCGATATGCGGGCGTGGATCGGTAACATGTGGCCGCACTTTGACCCCGAAAACCGAAACTTTGAACTCTGGATCAGCCTCATAAACGTCGGCGATGTGCCGCTGCAACTAAAGCGATTGGAAGGAACGGCCAAGATTGTATCGATGGGCGGCACCTTCGATCTGACAGAACCTCGTTTCCATCAGAAGCTAGATGCGTTCATAGAGCGGGCGCACTACGCAACCGTCGCAGTGCGCTTCGATGCCCCTGCGAAATTCTGGTCTTGTCTCCCAGACATGTTCATTTGGAACAGCCCGCACACGAGCTTACGCCTGGATGAGTTCGCCGTAGTTATGCAATCGGCTGACGGAACAGAGAAGATTGTAAAGGGCTGGGACAGCATGCGGCTAACGGCAGGAGAATGGGAAGTGCGATCGGTCCAGACCTTTCCTCTCTTTAGTTCCAAAGAGGAACAAGAGAGATTTCAAACAGCGATGGGAAACGTGGTAAAACGCTTTGGAATGAAGCTATAAATTTAATTCGCGCACACCAATAGCCTCTAAGCATTGTATCAAAAAGACCGCCGTGAATTTGCCCCGGGCAAGTTTGTTCCTGATATTCGGCTCAGAGTCCACCACCCCTATTGCCGCCAGTTTATCCACCAGCTGCAGGAGCGCGCACGCGACTTTCCTACAGGTCGTTGTTTCTGCTATGTTCCGCACGATGGACGGGTTCGACAGTCTCGGGCAGGGATTCATTCGGGCATTCGGCCGCACCGGCAGGCCCGGCGCGCCGAAGGTCTCGATCTTTGACGCGGCGGCAGGCGGGAGCAAATCCCATGGCCACTGCGACCATCGGGACCATTCGCGCGGCGGCCCTTGCTTTTTCCGGCCCCTTCCGCCATTAGGCCGCTCGTCCGGGGTTGAGGCGCTGCCTTCAGCCCCGGTTTGCATTGAGTACGAGGACAGCCGGAGGGGCGTTCGCATGGTGCGGCGTCAGCGATCGGCCAAAAGAAAAGGACGCATGCATGCCGCTCTACGAGCATGTATTTCTCGCGCGTCAGGATCTGGCTCAAGCCCAGGTCGACGCGCTGGCGGAAAACGCCACCAAGATCATCGAGGACAATGGCGGCAAGGTCGTCAAGACGGAGACCTGGGGTCTTCGCAGCCTCGCCTACCGCATCCAGAAGAACCGCAAGGCGCATTATGTGATGCTCGAGGTCGACGCGCCCGCATCGCTCGTCGCCGAGCTGGAGCGTCAGACGCAGATCAACGAGGACGTCATCCGCTACATGACCATCAAGGTCGACGCGCATGAGCAGGGCCCGTCTGCGATGATGCGCCGCAACGAGCGCGACCGCAAAGGCCGTGGCGGCGATCGTGACGACCGCGGCGGTGACCGCGGCCCGCGTGGCGGCCGTGGCCGCGACGGCGACGACGAGTAAGCGAGAAGGATAGCACATCATGGCACGCCCATTTTTCCGCCGCCGCAAGAGCTGCCCTTTCTCCGGCAAGGACGCTCCCGCCATCGACTATAAAGACGTTCGCCTCCTCCAGGGCTTCGTCTCCGAGCGCGGCAAGATCGTTCCCAGCCGCATCACCGCCGTTTCGGCCAAGAAGCAGCGCGAGCTCGCCAAGGCGATCAAGCGCGCGCGGCATCTCGGCCTTCTCCCCTACGTCGTGAAATAAGGAGCAGGACTCATGGACGTTATTCTGCTCGAACGCATCGAGAAGCTCGGCGCCATCGGCGACGTGGTGAAGGTCAAGAACGGCTATGCCCGCAACTTCCTCCTGCCGCGCGGCAAGGCCCTTCGCGCCAATGAAGCCAACCGCAAGGTCTTCGAAGCCAACCGCGAGAAGATCGAGGCCGAGAACGCCGAGCGCCGCAAGGCCGCCGAGAAGGACTCGAAGTCCATCGAAGGCGTCAAGATCCAGCTGATCCGCCAGGCGTCCAACGCGGGCGCGCTCTACGGTTCGGTCTCCGCCCGCGATCTCGCCGAGGCGCTCGAAGCGCAGGGCCACAAGGTCGCCAAGAACCAGATCGTGCTCGACCGCCCGATCAAGGCGATCGGCGTGCAGGACGTGAAGGTTTCGCTTCATCCGGAAGTGTCGGTCATGATCCAGGTCAATGTCGCCCGCTCGCCCGAAGAGGCCGAGCTCCAGGCGCAGGGCATCGACGTCATGGCCGAGATGTTCGAAAAGGACGTGGCGAGCTTCACCGAGGAGTTCGACGCCAATGCCGAGCCGGGCACGCTTCCGACCGACGAGGGCGAAGCGCGCGAAAGCGAAGCCTCCGAGGACGAGACGGCCGAACAGGCTTGATGCGTTCCTCGACCAAGACAGCAAGGCCGTCCGCTCGCATGAGCGGGCGGCCTTTCTTTTTGCCGCACGGAGCTCGGTCATGATCGGCCGCACGCCCGAATGGTTCCCGCACCAGTTCGACATCGCGAACGACCGCGTCGCGCTACTGAGGATGAGCGAGGCCGATTACCGCGCCGCCAGCTTCCTCGACCAGCGGGCGCTTCGCCCCGGAGCCGAGATGCGGGTCGTCGAATGGCAGTCGCTCGCCGCCGCGGTTCCATCGGACGCACGGCGCGATGCGCAATATATCTTCCACATCGGCAATGTCGGCTCGACATTGATCTCGCGGTTGCTGGGGGAACTGCCCGCCGTGCTGGCGCTTCGCGAGCCGCTGCTGCTCCGCGCCTTCGCCGAGATGCTCGGGCCGGTACCGCCGCCCGCCCCCTGGACCGACGGCAAGGACCGGCTCGATACGCTGACCGCCCTCCTCTCGCGCAGCTTCCGCCCGGAGCAGCGCGCCATCGTGAAGGCGACCAGCTTCACCAGCGAGATCGCCGATCGGCTCGTCCCGCCGGGCTCCAGGGCTCTTTTCCTGTTCGCGACCCCGCAACATTATCTGGAGAACATCCTCGCCGGCGAGAATTCGCGGCAGTTGCTCCAGATCGTCAGTCCGTCCCGCCTCCAGCGCCTCCAGAGCCGGTGCTCCGGGTTCCGCGCGGACCTCGACACCCTGTCCGAAGCGCGCAAGGCGGCGCTTGGCTGGGCCTGCGAAATGACCTCGCTAGAGCTCAACGTATCGAAGCTTCCTTCCGGTGATGCCCGCTGGATGGACTTCGACCAGTTCCTCGCCGACCCTGCCCGCCACTTCGCCGACATCGCCGCCTTCTTCGGCCATCCCGTCGATGCGGCGACCGCCCGCACGATCTGCGGCGGACCGCTGATGCGCCGCTATTCCAAGGCGCTGGAATATGAATACAGCCCGGAGCTGCGCCGCGAGATCCTGGCCGAAGCGCGCGCCATGCACGGGCCCGCGATCAAGGACGCTCTTGGCTGGCTCGATGCCTTGGCGAGCGACTATCCTCCGATCGCGCAGGCGATTCGGCGGGCGCGAGGGGAAGGATGATGTTCAAGGAAATCGAGCTGCTCAGCGCGGGCCAGATCGAGGAGCTGCGCCAGATCGCGGCCACCGCGAAATTCGTCGACGGCCGCATCAGCAATCCGCACTCCAAGGTGAAGCAGAACCTCCAACTGCATGACGAGGCCGCCTATCGCAAGTCGTCGCAGATATTGTCGCAGGCGCTGCTCAGCCACGAAGACTTCCGCAACTTCGCCTTCCCCGTCGCCATGCTCCCCCCGCTGATGACGCGCTACACGCCGGACATGCGTTACGGCGCCCATGCCGACGCCGCCTTCCTCCAGCTCGGCAACATGTCGGTTCGCTCCGACCTTAGCTGCACCATCTTCCTGGGCGACCCGAGGACTTACGAAGGCGGTTCGCTCCGCATCCAGCTCGGCACGCGCGACATGCGCTTCAAGGGCGAAGCGGGGACGGCGATCGTCTATCCCTCCGACATGCTCCACGAGGTCGAGCCTGTGACCAAGGGGGAGCGCTGGGTCGCTATCACCTTCATCCAGAGCCGCATCCCAGATTCCTCCCGCCGCGAATTGCTCTACGAGCTCAACGAGGTGGCCGCGCTGGAAGGCCTCAACATGGCGCCGGAGAACTTCACCCGGCTGCAGCTCGTCCAGTCCAATCTCCTGCGCCAATGGGGGGATCGGCCCTAGCCCGCCTCCAAGACAGGGGCGCCGTCATCTGCTATAAAGGTCGGCTCGCAGATCTCATCGCTGGAGGTGAGAATGAAGCGTGCTTTGGAGGCGTCTCTCTTACTTTTGATCATCGGCGGGACGCCGGCGCTCGCGGCCGATGGGGCTCGACACATGTCCGGCCGGACCTGGGACGGTCGACTCCACGACTTCCATGGAAAGCGCGGTTTCGATCCTTGGCTGGCGCCCGGATTTATCTGGCTCGGCCCCCGGCACCACCCGCTCCTCTCCTGGGACGACGGGTTCTTCGCCGACCTCAGATACCGCCGCCACCGATATGGATATTGGCCCTATCGCCGGGGCCGCTATTATCCGAGCGGCGACGTCGAGGTGGTGAACGGCGAAGCGGTCTACCATTATGACCGCAACTATCCCTACGATCATTACGACTATGATCGCTACGGCAGCTATGGCGCAGATTGGCGCGGCTACGACCGATCCGCTCCGGCCAGATGCCGCGTCGAGCGAGTGTGGAGCGCGCGCGAGCGGGAACAGGTTCCGGTCCGCATCTGCTCCGACTAGCGGATCGCCGCCAGCTCCACGCCCTTGGTTTCCCGTGCCAGCAGCGCGCTGAGGCCGCTGATGGCGCAGGCGATGCCGACATAGATCGCCACCGGCAGCGCCGATCTATATTCCGTGTAGAGGGCAAGCGCGATGATCGGCGCCAGCGATCCCGCCACGATCGAGGTCAGCTGATAGGCCATCGACACGCCCGAGTAGCGGATGCGGGTGGGAAACAATTCGGTGATGAAGGCCGCCTGCGGCCCGTACATCGCCCCGTGAAGCACCAGCCCGACGACCAGCGCGAGATAGATTTCCAGGTTGCTGCCGCTGCCAAGCAGCGGAAAGAGCGCGAAGCTCCAGGCGGCGAGGCCAAGGCCGCCAAAGGCATAGACCGGTCTGCGGCCGATCCGATCGGACAAGAGGGCGAAGCCCGGAATGGCAAAGAACTGCACCGCCGCGCCGATGAGAAGCGCATTGAGGGCAAGGCTGCGGCTCTCTTCGGCCACGTCGACGAGATAGGTGAGCGAGAAAACGGTGAGAATGTAATAGGATATATTCTCGCCGACGCGCAGGCCGGCGCCCAGCAGCATCGCCCTTGGCCGCTCGCGGATCACCTCCATGGCCGGGAGCTTCGGCGGCACCTCCGCCTCGCCTAGCTCCTTCTCGAACATGGGACTCTCGGTCACCCGATTGCGGATGTACCACCCCACGGCGACGAGCAGGGCCGACAGCACGAACGGCACGCGCCAGCCCCATTCGAGGAAATCCGCCTCGCTCTGCACGCCGGCCATCAGCGCCAGCACGCCGGCGGCGAGCAGGTTTCCCGCCGGCACACCAGCCTGGGGCCAGCTTGCCCAGAAGCCGCGCCGGGCGGCGTCGCCATGCTCGGCCGCCATCAGCACGGCTCCGCCCCATTCGCCCCCGACCGCGAAGCCCTGGATCAGCCGGAGGACGATGAGCGCGACCGGCGCCCAGACGCCGATCTGGGCGTATGTCGGCAACAGCCCGATCAGCACGGTGGCGACGCCCATCATGACCAGGCTGAGCATCAGCAGCTTCTTGCGGCCGATGCGGTCGCCGAAATGGCCGAATACGATGCCGCCCACCGGCCGGGCGACGAAACCCAGCGCATAAGTCGCAAAGGCCAGCAGCGTGCCGACCAGCGGATCGAATTCCGGGAAGAAGAGCCGGTTGAAGACCAGGGCCGCGGCCGAGCCGTAAAGGAAGAAGTCGTACCATTCGATGGTCGTGCCGATCAGGCTTGCTGCGACCACCCGCCTAAGCGGCGTCCTGCCTTCGTCGGCCGTCACGCGCTCGCTCATTGCCCCTCCCCTCGTCTTTGGTGGCAGCAAACTACAGGCCACAGCCCTCATGGCAATCGCCGATGGTTCGAGCGAAACGGCACCGCGAACGCCTCTTGAAGTCAGGTCTCCCGCCCGTACCATTCCTCGAGGCGCATCAGCTGGTCATAGTCGCCATAGGGCGCATATTCCGGGTGGAGCTTGGCCGTGAAGGGCTCGCCGCCCGTCAGCCAGGTCTCCGCGGCGGCGATGAAGTTGCGCGCCGCCAGAGTCGTGAAGTCGGCCGGATCGATGCCCGAGCGGCCGCCGACGGGACTTTTCACGAAGCCGAGCTTGCCCGCCTTCTTCGCCAGCGACCAATATTCGAAGGCCGCGGGGATGCCTTCCACCTCCTTGAAACCGCCGCGTTCGGCGATGAGGCCGAGCAAGCCGAGCTGCATCGAATAGCCCTCCGCCACCGCCTTGCCGCTGGGCGGCGTTCCGGTCTTGTAGTCGACGATGACGAGGCTGCCGTCGGCGGCGCGGTCGATGCGGTCCGCCATGCCGTGCAGGACGACGTTGGCGATTTCGATCCGCCCCTTGGCCTCGGCGCTGAGCGGTAGCCTCCCTGCGCGCCGGTTCGTCTCGACTTCCTCCGCGATCCAGTCGATCGCTTCCAACAGGCGCGGCTGCCAGAGCGCCCGCATCAGCGGATGGGCCGAAGCGCTTTCCAGAAAGGCCTGCGCGCGCGGGCGGAGCTTGGCCGGATCGCAGTCATCCTCCTTCATCCAGCCTTCCAGCACGGCATGGACCGCGCTGCCGCGCCAGGCCGGGCTCGGATCGGCATCGAGGATATCCAGCGCCGACAGGCCGAGCATCTTGCGGGCGTAGAAGGCGAACGGATCGGCCTTGAGGCGGTCGACCTCGGTCACGGAAATATCGCGCGGCCGGATGGCGCTGGGCGGCCCCGGCGCCGGTTGGGCGGCCGGGCGGTGCCCCTCGGGCCTGTCGAGCATCTTCGCCCAACGGCGATGGTAAGGCGATCGGGTGAGGCCGCCGGTCATCGCCTCGAGCCGCAGCCAGAAACGCGAGGCGACGGCGGGCGCGCGGGCATCGCGGCGGGCGCGAGTGACGAGCACCTGCCGGCCGCCCAGCGCGGTCGCGAGATCGTGGGCGGAAAGGCCGATGCGCCTCTCCAGGCTCGGCAGCCCGAGTTCGGCGCGGATGCGCGGCGCGAGCCATGGGTCCGGGGTCGGCAATGCGGGCCAGGTGCCTTCGTTGAGGCCCGCCAGGATCATGACGTCGGCATGCTGGAGCCGCGCCTCGAGCAAACCCCAGATGAAGATGCGGGGATGCTGTCCATAAGGCGGGCGCACGGCGGTTCGGCCCATCAGTTGTTCGAGCACGGTGGGCAGGCTCGGCGGGTCGAGATCCGCCGGTCCGAGCCCGGCCGCGGCCTCGGCGCTGGCAAAGAGATCGGCCGTCGCGCGGCCGGCAGGGCCTGCCCAGACCGTGTCGCCGCTCAGTCGGGAGGCGACCTCCCGGAGCGCAGCGAGTGATGCGGGCAGGCCGCCCTCGAGTCGCTCCAGCGGCGCCAATAGGGGGACCACCGATCTCCACCAGCGTAGCGCCGTCTCCCGCGTATCTCGGTCGCGGCCGGTCCGGTCGGACAGAAGCGCCGTCACCCCCTCCAGTCCGGCCGGCGGCCGAGGCCCGCGAAGGGCGAGGTCGAGCAGGCGGGCGCCTTCCAGCCATGGGAGACGCCCCTCGCCCTTCATCACCAGCGGGTGCTTGAGCAGCGCCAGCAGCGGCACCGGTGCGAACCCCTCGGCCGCCGCCGTGGCGAGCGCAAGAAGCAGCGTGCCCGGAGGCGTCTCCGTGAGGGGCCGGCCGGCGCTGTCGTCCGCCTCGATGCCCCAGCGCCCGAGATGAGCGGAAACGCGGCGCGCCAGCCCCCGATCGGGCGTGACCAGGGCGGCGGTGCGGCCGGGCTCCTCCAGCGCTTCCCGGAGGGCCACGGCGATGGCCTGCGCCTCCTCGGCCGGATCGGCGAGTTCCAGCGCGCGCACGCCGGTGAGGCGGCGCTCGGCCGGCTTCAGAGCCTGCCATTTGCCGGTGAAGCGAGCCGGCTTCATCGCGTTGGCGATGGCGCGCGTGCGGACCGCCGGGGCGTCGCGGCCGCCGCCCCAGCGCCAGCGCTCCACCTCGTCGCGTCCGACGCTCATCCGCTCGAGCAGCAGCTTCAGGTGGAATTGAGGATGAGTCTCGATCGAGCGCGGGCGGCGGCCGGTCACCGGATCGGGCTCATGCGGCCCGAGCGCGCGCCATTCCTCCTCCTCCATCCCGACGTCCAGCGCCGGGATGACGACCATCCCTTCGGGCAGGCGCGCGACCGTGCGGAGCAGCCGCGCGACCGCTGGCGCGGCCGTCGTGATGCCGGCTGCAACGACGAAGCCTCGCGGAGGCCGCTCCCGCCATCGTTTTGCGACGGCCGCGAGGAGGCGGTTGCGGCGCTCCGCCAGGTCGATGCGTCCCCGCTCCGCCAACAGCCTCGGCCAATCGGAAAGGATCACGCTCAGCCGGTCGAGCGACTTCTGCCAGTGGAGCGAGAGGTCCGGCAGTTCCGCCGCGATGTCGGCGAGGCGGACCGGGTCCACCTGCTCGACGAGGAGCTGATCGAGGGTCCGAGCGAGATCCTCGGCGAGGCGGAAGGCTTCCGCCGCGTCGACGCCGCCATGCCGCTGCACCAGCCGCGCAAGCAGCATCAGCCGCTCCATAGGATCGATCGCGGGCGGGATGGGCTCGCCTTCCAGCGGCTCCAGCGCTCCGCCGATCCGCTCGTCCAGCTCCGGATCGCCGACGGGGACGAGGCGCGGCAGCAGCAATCCGCCGCCCGACCGGCGGACGAATGCGTCGGAGATGGCCCGCGCCGCGCGATTGTTGGGAACAAGGATCAGCCCCTGGGCGAGCCCGGTCCTCTCCTGGCCGTAGCGGGCGATGAGCCCCGCCGCGAGAGCGTCGGCAAAGGCCCGATGCGGCGGAATGGTGAAGACCGAGAGGGACTGACTCACGCCATCAGCCTAGCCGTTCGTGCCGAGCGAAGTCGAGGCGCGTTGGCGCGGACTTATCACTTGCGCTCGGGATGAACGAGGTCGGTCAGACCTCTCCCAATACCGCTTCGGTCTTCTTGATGCTGGCGGGGGCGCCGACGTCGAACCACAGCCCCTGATGAACGGCGCCGAAGCAGCGGCCCGCCTCGATCGCGCGGTCCCAGAGAAGATTGGTGGAGAAAGGCCCGTCGGGCATCTCACCCTCGAACAGCCGTTTCGAGGCCATCTGGATGCCGGTGTAGACATAGGGCGCCACCGTGCCCGGCTTCTTGCGCCGGATCGCGCCGGTGGCGCTCATGTGGAAGTCGCCCTGCCCGCCATGGCAATTGGCCCGCGCCAGCGGCACCAGCAGAAGCAGCGCATCCATCCGCGCCTCGTCCCAGTGGGACGCCAGCAGTCGGAGCGTATCGACGGGCCCGTCGATCCACAGATTGTCGGAATTGACGACGAGGAAGGGATCGGCATCGATGAGCGGCAACGCCTTCACCAGCCCGCCACCCGTTTCAAGCAGCTGGCTCCGCTCGTCCGACACGGCGATCTCGATGCCGTTGACGCGATTGCTGAGATGCGCCTCCAGCGCGTCGGCCAGATAATGGACGTTGACGACCGCCTTCCTGACACCGGCGGCGCGGAGACGATCGAGGCTGTGATCCAGGAGCGTCCGGCCGGCGACCTCGATCAACGGCTTGGGCCGGGTCGCGGTCAGCGGCCGCATGCGCTTGCCGAGGCCGGCGGCCATGACCATGGCGACTTCAGGCACGTCGGCGGCGGGGTTGGGGCGGAGGGCGAGCGGCGCCTTGTATCGGGTCACGCAGCAGCGTCCTTCGTCCAGGCGGCGGCGCGCTTGCTCGCCGGCACATGCGTGTCGAACCAGGCGCGGACGGGCGCCAGCGCCGGATGGGCGAGATTGCGCTCCAGATAGCCCCAGACCCGGGGCTGCAGCGGCAGATAGTGCGGTTTCCCGTCGCGCTTCCACAGCCGCGTGAAGATGCCGAGTATCTTGGTGTTCCGCTGCGCGCCGAGGATTTCGTAATGCGCGCGGAAGCTATCCTTGTCGGCCACGCCGGCCGCGGCATAGTAGCGGGCGAGCATCGCCTCCTCCAGCGCCGGCGCAACGTTGCGACGGGCGTCCTGGAGGAGCGAGACGAGGTCGTAGGCCGGATGGCCGGCGAGCGCATCCTGGAAATCGAGCAGGCCAAGCGTGTCGCGGCCGGGCAGGACCATCAGATTGTCGGCATGATAATCGCGGAGAACCAGCACGGGCCGCTCCGCGACGATCTTCTCCACCTCGCCCCAAACCTCGCGCCACGCATCGAGGAAGGCCGTCTCGTCGGCCTCCAGCCCAAGCGCGGGCGCATACCATTCGGTGAACAGCGAGACCTCGCGCGTCATGGCGGCATCGTCATAGGGCGGGATGTCGGCGGGGGCTGGATCGCGGGCGAGGTCGGCGAGGATGTCCACCGCCATTTCGTAAATTGCGTGCTCGTGGCGCGGCTCGCGGGCGAGCAGCGGCCCGACACGATCGTCGCCGAAATCTTCCAGCAACAGCAGGCCCTGCCCGCGATCGACAGCCAGCGGCCGGGGCGGCGCGAAGCCGCGATCGAGAAGGCACTGGGCGACCTTCAGGAAGGGACCCACATCTTCATGCGCGGGCGGCGCGTCCATCAACACGGCGGTGGCGCCGCCCCGCACGACGCGGAAGTATCGACGGAAGCTCGCATCGCCGGCAAGCGGCAGAATCTCGGCGCCTTCCCAGCCGTGGGCGGCAAGGAACGCGGGCGCGGCGGCAGGCGGAATCATCGGGGCGGCCATCGCTCCTCCCAAGCGGGCGGCACCTGGGCTGTCAAGGCGCGCTCGCCGGGGCCGGCGATGCTAAGGGTCAGACGGAGGCTATCGGGCCACAGTGCGGGGCCAAGCCGCTCCGGCCATTCGATGAGCAGCGCCCCGCCCGAGCGCCCCTCGTCCAGCGCGAGCTCGTCCAGCTCCTCGGGATCTTCGATACGGTACAGGTCGACATGCCAGAGCGGCAGGCGGACATCGGGCGGATCGTAGGTCTGGACGATCGGGAAGGTCGGGCTGGCGACCTCTCCGGAAAAGCCGAGGCCGTGGAGGACGCCCCGGCTGAGCGTCGTCTTGCCGGCGCCGAGATCGCCGAACAGCGCGACCACGTCGCCGGGCCGCAGCAAAGCCGCAAGGCGCGCGCCGAACGCCTCCGTCTCGGCCGGGCCGGGCAGCATGATCATCGGCAGCGCCTCAGCCCGCCCGCGGCAGGCGGAGGGTGACGGTGGTTCCGCTACCTATTTCGGATTCGAGCTCCAGGCGCCCGCCATGGGCTTCGATGAACTGGCGGGCGAGCGGCAGGCCCAGGCCGAGCGCGCCCTCCTCGCCGGTCCTCGGCGCCACGGTGCGCTGGAACCGATCGAAGATTCTCTCGCGGTCGGCGGGCGCGATGCCCTTGCCATTGTCGGAGATGGTGATCTCAGCCTCCAGACTGTCCCCCTCGGCATGCACCAGGATGCGACCGCCCTCGCCGGTGTAGGCGACGGCGTTCTTGAGAACATTGTCGAGCGCCTGGCGCAGGCGACTGCGGTCGCCGGTGACGGCGCCCACCGATGGATCGATTTCCAGCGCCAGCTCGATCGACTTCTTCCCGGCCCCTTCCCGCGCAGCCCCCACGGCTTCGGCGCACAAGGCCTCAAGGTCCACCTGCTCCTCGGCCAGCAAAAGGCTGCCGCTGTCGCTCTGGGTCAGGTCGAGCACGTCGTCGATGAGCGAGCTGAGGCGCGCCACGGAATCCGTGATGGCCTTTACATAGTCCTGCGCCGTCGGGCTCAGCTCGCCGGCATAGCCCCCTTCCAGCATTTCGGCGAAGCCGGCGATCGATGTGAGCGGCGTCCTCAGCTCATAGCTCATATTGGAGACGAAGGCGGTCTTCAGCCGGTCGGCATCCTCCAGCGCCTCGTTGCGCTCGCGAAGGGCCGTCTCGATCTTCCGGCTGTCGGTCACGTCGAGCATGGTGAAGAGTGCGTTGCCGTCCGGCAGCGGCACGGCGGCGAACTCGAAATCCCGGCCGTTGGTGAGCGATACGCGGCCGCTCCGCTGCTTGCGCTCCACGGTCGCGCTTCGAACCAGCTCGCGCACCATCCCGGCATGGTTCGGATTCTTGAGCTTCCTGCCGATATGGGGGGTCATCGCGTCGATGCGCGGGTGCGTGGCGAGATGCTCCTCCTCGAAGTCCCAGAGCTCGCGGAAGCGATTATTCCAGAGGTGGAGACGCCCGTCGGAGGCGAAGACGCCGATCGCCTCGAACAGATTGTCGAAGGTGGCGGTGCGGACTCGAAGCAGCGTATCGCGAGCGCTGGCGAGCTGGATCTGCTCGGTGCGATCCTCGAAGATGAGGAGGAGGCCCCCGTCCGGAAGGGGCTGGGCGACGACGCGCAGATGCTTGCCGCCGGGGAGAAGCCAGTCCTCCTCCTCGGCTGCCCGATCGGAGGTGAACCAGGCCCGGCGCTCCTCCTTCCAGGCCGGAAAGTCCCGGACTTCCGGCAGATGCCCTTGCTCGCGCATCGCATCGATCACGCGATCGAATTCGGGTCGATCGGCGAGGAAATCCATCTTCAGGGAAAAGAGGCGGGCGAAGGGCTGGTTGAAGAAGATGAGGCCATGCTCGCGGCTGAACTGAGCGACGCCGGCGGACAGCCGGTCGAGCATGTCGCGCTGGGCACGAACGAAGCGCGTAAGGTCGGCCCGCGCCTGCTCCCGTTCCTCGACGTCGATCGCGTAGCCGGCGACGCCCGTCGCGCCCATCGGCACCTCAACCACGCGCATCATGCGTCGCTCGCCGGCGATGGTGGCCGGGACGGTGCGCGCGACCGCCTGCCCCTTCTCGCGCACGGCCGCGGCCTGGCTCAGCGGGCTGCGCTCCTCGCTCTCGTCGACCAGTTCGACGCCGGCCTCGACCACGGCGAGCGCATCATCGGCCTCCACGGCTTTGACATAGGCGCTGTTGACCATCGCGAGCCGAAGATCGGGGCCGCGGTGCCACATCGGGAAAGGCGCCGCCTCGATCAATGCGGAGAGGGCGTCGATCGCCGCCTTGAGCCCCGCCGCTTCGGCACGAAACGCCGCCGTCTGTTCCTCGCGTTCGGTAGCGTCGGTAAACCAGAGGACGATCGTCGACGGAGGATAAGGCGGCGGCGCCGGCGCGCCCTGGATATTGTAAACGCGGGTCGAATCCTGCGCCCGCGCGGCGATGGAAAAGCCGCCGCCGGAAGCGGCGCTGGCCGCCACATTGTCGGCCAGGAGCGCCATGTCCTCGGCGGTCAGGCCGGCTCCTTCACCCGCGAGGCCGGCGAACTGCGAGGGGATGTCCGCAAGGCCGAGGCTGCCGGCCAGCGCTGCCCCACCCTGGATGGTCCCGTCTCGGTAGACGATCAGGGGAATGGCGGGGCCCGACGCGAGCAGGGCTTCCGCTCGCTCGGCGCCCTCCTGGGCGGCGGCGGCCCTGCGGCCGCGTTTCGAGGCGCGGATCGTCGTCCAGGCGCCAAGGCAGAGCCAGGCGCCGCTGACAAGAGCGATCAGCGCGACGGCGGTGCGAGAAAGCTCGATCATTCACCGATGGAACGGAGCGAGGGAGCGGTGTGCATGGATATTGTCTAGACGGAGCGCCGCCGCAACGAAAGCCCACCGCCGCAGGCGTGAAGACCGGACCGGCAGGACCCTTCAGAAGCGCTCGGAAAGGTCCGTCCGAACGCCGACTTAGAAAAACCGGCCGATCGGGTTTTATTCGAGCAACATACGCCTTTTTTGACCAGCCTCCGGGAGAGCAAGGCTGCCTGAAAGAGGGCCGCCGAAGATGGCGGCCCTGCTTGGATCAATAGCGGTAATGGTCGGGCTTGAACGGCCCTTCGACCGGCACACCGATATAGTCGGCCTGCTTTTGCGTCAGGGTCGTGAGCTTGACGCCGAGCTTCTCCAGGTGAAGCGCCGCGACCTTCTCGTCGAGATGCTTGGGCAGGACATAGACGTCATTCTTATACTCGTCCGCCTTCGTCCACAGCTCGATCTGGGCGAGCACCTGGTTGGTGAAGGACGAGCTCATCACGAAGCTCGGATGGCCCGTGGCGTTGCCGAGGTTCACGAGGCGGCCCTTCGACAGGATGATGAGCTTCTTGCCGTCCGGAAACTCGACCTCGTCGACCTGCGGCTTGATCTCGGTCCATTTGAGATTCGACAGCGCGCCGATCTGGATCTCGCTGTCGAAGTGGCCGATGTTGCAGACGATCGCCATGTTCTTCATCGCGCGCATATGGTCGAGCGTGATGACGTCGGCGTTGCCGGTGGCGGTGACGAAGATGTCGGCACGCTTGGTCGCCTCCTCCATCGTCACGACCTCATAACCCTCCATCGCGGCCTGAAGCGCGCAGATCGGGTCGATCTCGGTTACGAGCACGCGGGCGCCGCCGTTCCGCAGCGACGCGGCCGAACCCTTGCCGACATCGCCGAAGCCGGCGACGCAGGCGACCTTGCCGGCCAGCATGACGTCGGTGGCGCGGCGGATCGCGTCCACGAGCGATTCCTTGCAGCCGTAAAGATTGTCGAACTTAGACTTGGTGACGCTGTCGTTGACGTTGATCGCCGGAAAGGGAAGCTTGCCCTTCTTGGCGAGGTCATAGAGCCGGTGGACGCCGGTGGTGGTCTCCTCCGAGACGCCCTTGATCGTCTCGACCGTCTTGGTGAGATAGCCCGGGCGCTCGGCGAGGAACTTCTTCAGCGTCGCGGCGAAGATCTCCTCTTCCTCGTTGGTCGGCGTGAACAGTTCCTCGCCGGCCTCGACGCGCGCGCCCCACAGGGCGAACATGGTCGCGTCGCCGCCATCGTCGAGGATCATGTTGCAGGTCTGGTCCTGGCCCCAGTCGAAGATGCGGCAGACATAGTCCCAATATTCCTCGAGCGTCTCGCCCTTGACGGCGAAGACCGGAACGCCCGTCGCGGCGATGGCGGCGGCGGCATGGTCCTGGGTCGAGAAGATGTTGCACGATGCCCAGCGGACCTCGGCGCCGAGCGCCGTCAGAGTCTCGATCAGCACCGCCGTCTGGATGGTCATGTGCAGAGAGCCGGTAATGCGGGCGCCCTTGAGGGGCTTCGAGGCGCCATATTCGGTACGCAGCGCCATCAGACCCGGCATTTCGGTCTCGGCGATCTCGATCTCCTTGCGGCCGAACGCGGCCAGGCCGATGTCGCGGATCACATAGTCGCTGAAAGGGGTCTGGGCCTGTGTCGCCACGAGGATGCTCCTGAAAAATTGATGCAATCGCCGCTTCGGCGGCTTGGCTGGCCCTTAACGTGGGGAGCCGCCAATTACAAATATAAAGATATCTTTATATGTGACTTCAAGCCGTGCCGAAATCAGCGGTCAATAGCCGAGTGTCGACGCCGGCCGTCTGGAACGCCGTAGCCCAGCGCGAATTGACGTCGCAATCGTAAAGCAGCGCATCGTTGCCCGGCGTCGTGAACCAGCCGTTGCGGCACATCTCCTCTTCGAGCTGCCCCGCGCCCCAGCCGGCATAGCCGAGCGCCACGGCCCAGCGCGACGGCCCCTTTCCTTCCGCGATCGCCCGCAGGATGTCGAGCGTGGCGGTGAGCACCCAGCGATCCGCCACATGGATGCTGCCTTCGCCGCCCCAATCGGGCGTGTGAAGGATGAAGCCGCGCTGGGGCTCGACCGGCCCGCCGTGATGGATTGGCACGTCCGGAGCGACGCCTTTGTCGATGCCGAGCTGCTCCAGCAGCGAATGAAAGCCGATGCGAGGCATCAGGCGGCCCAGGCCAATGCCAAGCGCCCCACCCTCGTCATGCACGCACATTGCGATGACCGCCTTCTCGAAGCGCGGATCGCTCATTCCGGGCATGGCCAGCAGCAACTGGCCGACGAGATATTTGGGCTCTTCCATCGTCTTCCCACCTATAGGCGCGGCGCGCGGGCCCTGCTAGAGCGCCGGCAGTGATATGGACCCAAACGAAAGGAACGGGCGATGAGCATCAACGTCGGCGACAAGCTTCCCAAGACGACTTTCATCAAGGCGACTGCCGACGGGCCCCAGCCGATCGACTCCGACGAGTTCTTCAAGGGCCGCAAGGTCGCGCTCTTTTCGGTGCCCGGCGCCTTCACGCCGACCTGCTCGGCGCGCCATCTACCCGGCTATGTCGAGCGGGCTTCGGACCTCAAGGCCAAGGGCGTCGACGAGATCGCCTGCACCGCCGTCAACGACGCCTTCGTGATGGGCGCCTGGTCCAAACAGGGCGGTGCCAATGACAAGGTGACGATGCTCTCCGACGGCAATGGCGAGTTCGCCGAGGCAATCGGCCTCACCATGGACGCGTCCAAGCACGGCATGGGCACGCGCGGCCAGCGTTACTCCATGATCGTCAACGACGGCACGGTCGAGCAGCTCAACGTCGAGGAGCCCGGCGCCTTCAACGTCAGCAGCGCCGATTACATGCTCGAACGCCTGTGACCTTGAAAGGGGCGAGCGCGTCTCGCCCCTTTCCCGCCTCCCTCCGTCGAACGAAGGAAACCGACGCGGCCGCTCTGCATTGATGCCGATCCCTCCGGTTCAGGAGATCAGCATGGCCGCCAGCGAAGATCGTCGCGACAGCAATTGCACGGGTCACGGAGAGCCTCCGCCGGATTCGGTTGCCGGCGGCGCTGAGTGGAGACCCATCAAGGCGGCCGCTCTGGTCGGGGGCGCGGTGGCGGCGACGGCCGGCGCCTGGCTCGGCACCCGCGCCATAGCCCAGCGCAACGCCCGCCCCGATGGCCGGCGGGTCAACTCGGTCATGGCCAACGCCATCACCGCCTGCGACGTTGCCCACAAGCAGACGGCGCCGCGCACGCCGCGCGAACCTTCGGTGGAAGCGGAGCCGCCGATCCCGATGGAACCGCGGGTCTGACTATTTCCCGCTTGCCTCCAGCGGCCCCAGCACGTCGCGGGCGAAGCGCTCGGCCTGGTTGGCGAAGACGAGCAAATTGACAGCCAAGTTGCCCCGCACGAACCCATAATCGGCGGTCAGGTAACGCTGCAGCGCCGGCCGTCCGTCCTCGGCAATGAAAGCCTTTGCGAAGGAGTAACGTCGATTGAAGTCGGCGATTGCGGCTTGCGTCTGCTGAGGCGGCGCATGGGCGATGCGGGTCCAGTAGGACTGGATGCTGAGCGCCTTGCAGGCGCTGCCGTCGGCATTGCACGAGCCGAACATCAGCACGGCCTTGCGATTGTTCGGAAAGCTGACCAGCAGCGCCGGCTGGCCCGGCTGGCCGGCACGCTGAGACCGGGCACCGATGCCGCTCAGCACCGATTCCACGGAGGCGTAGCTGAAGCTCGCGAGGATCTGGCTATTCTCCGGCGCGCGCGGATTGAACCTGGGCGGAACCACGCCCTGCGCCGATGCTGCGCTCGCCCCGGCGAGCGCCAAAATGCCGACCATGGCCGCTTTCATAACGGCTCCTCTTTGCTGTGACTAATGGGATGAGGCGCGTCCCCTGCCCCATCCCACCTGTATCAGCGATTTACCAGCCGCACTGCTTGCCCTGGTTCTGCTGCTTCAGCCACGCGGAGAGCGGCGCGAAATATTCGAGCAGGGCCTTGCCCGACATCTCGCGGGTGCCGGTGAAGGCTTCGAGCGCGTCCGGCCAGGGCTTGGAGGCACCCATTTCGAGCATGGCGTTGAGGCGCTGGCCGACCTCTTTGTTGTTGTAGAAGGAGCAGCGGTGCAGCGGGCCCTTCCAGCCGGCCTGCTCGCACGCCGCCTTGTAGAACTGGAATTGGAGGATGCGGGCGAGGAAGTAGCGGGTGTAGGGCGTATTGCCGGGAATGTGATATTTGGCACCCGGATCGAAATGCTCCTCGGTGCGCGGCACCGGCGGCACGATGCCCTGATATTCGAGGCGGAGGTCGTTCCACGCCTTGTTATATTCGTTGGGCTGGATCGAGCCGTCAAACACGTTCCAGCGCCATTTGTCGATGAGCAGGCCGAACGGCAGGAAGGCGACCTTGTCCATCGCCTGGCGGAGAAGAAGGCCGATATCCTTGTCCGCCGACGGGATCTGGTTCTCCTGCAAGAGCCCGATCTGGACCAGATATTGCGGCGTGATCGAGAGGGCGACGGTGTCGCCGATGGCCTCGTGGAAGCCGTCATTGGCGCCGTTCTGATACAGCAGCGGCTGCTTATTATAGGCGCGCTGATAATAATTGTGGCCGAGCTCGTGGTGCACGGTCACGAAGTCGTCGGCATTGACCTTCGTGCACATCTTGATCCTGAGGTCGTCGACATTGTCGATGTTCCAGGCCGAGGCGTGGCAGACGACCTCGCGATCCTGCGGCTTCACGATCATCGAGTTCTGCCAGAAGCTTGCCGGCAGCGGCGCGAAGCCGAGCGAGCTGAAGAAGCCTTCGCCCGTCTTGACGATCTTCTCCGGCGTGTAACCCTTGGTCTTCAGCAGGTCGGTGAGGTCGTAGCCGATATCGCCGGCACCTTCGGGCGCGACGATCGGGTAGATATTGCCCCATTCCTGCGCCCACATATTGCCAAGGAGGTCGGCGCGGATGGGTCCCGTCGCGGGCTGCACCTCGTCGCCATATTTCTCGTTCAATTTGCCGCGCGTGTAGCAATGGAGCTGGTCGTAGAGCGGCTTTACCTCGCCCCAGAGCTTGTCGGTAAGCGCCGCGAAATCGTCGGGCGGCATGTCGTAGACCGAGCGCCACATTGCGCCGGTATCGGCGAAGCCCAGCTCCTTGGCGCCGGCATTGGCGATCTCGACCATGCGGATATATTCCGGCCGCATCGGCGCGCCGACATTGTCGTGCCAGCTCGTCCACATCTCTTTCAATTCGGCGGGATTGCGGTTCGTCCCCATCGCCGCTTCGATATCGCTGCCGCTGATCGGCTTGCCGTTCAGCGTGCCCCTGCCCTTGCCATATTGGGACTGAAGGCTGGTGGCGATCTTGTTCAATTCGGCGGCCGCGCCGGGCGTGGTCGGCGCCGGTAGGACGAGGCCGGAACGCAATATGTCGAGCTTGCGCTTGGTGTCGTAGCTGAGGCCCGCCACCTTCTGATATTTGGCCGCTTCATTGGCGAAGCGGACCGACATCTCGGTGCCGATCGTGCCGAAATGCGCGGCGAGCGCGTCCGTGTCCGGCGTGATGTAGGTCGAGTTCACCCACTGGGCACGCGAATTGATGATGAAGAAGTCGAACAGCTCCTTCTCCGCCTGCTTGACGAACGCATCGGCCTCGGCGGCGGTGGGCGCCGCCTGGGTCGTGGTGGCCTGCGCCTGCCGATTGGCTTGGCCCTGGGCGATGGCGGTGGTGCCGGCGGCCAGCAACGCGGCGGCGACGGCGAAAGCGGAGACGGTGGCTTTCATGGGCGGCATCCTCGGGTCTGTTCTGGAATTGGCCGGCACCTTGGACGCCGAGCCGTGCACCGGTCAAGACGCTAGGAAGCTTGCGATCGCTCGTCCGAGTTCGGGCTTGGTGACCGCGCTCATATGATTGCCGGGGATCCTCTCGAAGCGGCCGTGAGGGAGCGCTTCGGCCAGCGCTTCGCCTGAGCCGTTGTCATCGTCATCGTCGCCGGTAACGACGAGCACCGGCAGATCGATCGCCGCCAATTCCTCCCGGCTGGTGTCGACGAAAGTGTCGAGGATCAGCAGCAGCGCCTCCGGGTCGCCGTCAGTGGTCTTCAAAAAAGCCTCGGTTAACCATTCGGACGAGCCGCGCTCGAAGCTGCCGATGTTCGTCAGCACATGCCGGAAATAGCCGCCCCGCCCTTGGGTGTTGAGGATGCCATCAAGGCCCATGCCCGACAGCACCGCCCGCCGCGGCTTCGCGCCCTTGGCCATCATGCGGACGGACGTGCGCGCCCCGAGCGAATAACCGGCCAGATCATAGTCGGTGAGGCCGAGGTGGCGGACGAGATCGAAGGCGTCGTCGGCGAGCACGTCCGGCTTGTAGCAGGCGGGATCGTGCGGTTTGTCGCTGTCGCCATGGCCTCTAAGGTCCGGCATGATCACCCGGAAGCCCGCATCGGCAATGTGGCGGGCGTGACCGTAGCGGATCCAGTTGACGAAAGCGTTCGAGACATAGCCGTGGATGAGGAGCAGAGGTCGCCCCTCACCCATCTCCCGCCAGGCCAGGCTGACGCCGTCGCGCGCGCTGAACCGCTGGACCGGAACGTCGGTCGGAGAGCCTGCCAAGACGCTCAAGCCGCCTTCTGGAGATGCTTGCGGCCGAGCAGTTCGGCGATCTGGACGGCGTTGAGGGCCGCGCCTTTCCTGAGATTGTCGGAGACGCACCAGAGGGAGAGGCCGTTCTCCACCGTTGGGTCCTCGCGGACGCGACTGACATAAGTGGCATATTCGCCCACGGCCTCGACCGGGGTAACGTAACCGCCGTCCTCGCGCTTGTCGACGAGCATCACGCCGGGCGACTCGCGCAGGATCTTCTGCGCCTGCTCGGCGCTGATCTCATCCTCGAACTCGATGTTGATCGCCTCGGAATGGCCGACGAAGACAGGCACCCGCACGCAGGTGGCCGTCACCTTGATCTTGGGGTCGAGGATCTTCTTGGTCTCGACCACCATCTTCCATTCTTCCTTGGTCGATCCGTCCTCGAGGAAGCTGTCGATGTGCGGGATGACGTTGAAGGCAATCTGCTTGGTGAACTTCTTGGGCTCGGCCATGTCGCCGACGAAGATGTCGCGGCTCTGCTCGAACAACTCGTCCATTCCGACCTTCCCGGCGCCGGACACGGACTGATAGGTGGCAACGACCACCCGCTTGATCTTCGCCGCGTCATGGAGCGGCTTCAGCGCCACGACCATCTGGGCGGTCGAGCAGTTGGGATTGGCGATGATGTTCTTCTTGCGATAGCCCGCAATCGCCTCGGCATTCACCTCCGGCACGATCAGCGGCACGTCCGGGTCCATCCGGTAGAGCGAGCTGTTGTCGATCACCGTGCAGCCCGCCCCAGCGGCCTTGGGCGCATAGACTTTCGACACTTCGGAGCCGGCGGCGAACAGGGCAATGTCCCAGCCCGCGAAATCGAAATGCTCGATATTCTTAACCTTGAGCATCCGGCCGCTGTCGCCGAAGTCGATCTCGTCGCCCGTGGAGCGGGGGCTGGCGACGACGGCGATCTCGTCCAACGGGAATTCCCGCTCGGCGAGGATGTTGAGTATCTCCCGCCCGACATTGCCCGTGGCGCCCACGACGACAACCCGATAGCCCATGCTTGCGTCTCCCATTGGTTGGCCGCCGATCTAGTCACCTGGCACCGCTTATCCAAGCGGCAATCGAGATCGCGTGCCCACAGCACAAGCATCTCGCGATGCAAGGCCGGCTCTGCTATGGTTGGGATCAGGCGGCGCTCGACCCGCCAGCAGCGCGGGAAGGCCGCCGCCTCTCAAGAGGAGGATGCCGATGGCTGTCGCTCACCCTGTTTCCGCCGCTTCCCCCGCGCGCACCGCGCCCGTTAGAACCATCAGGCGGGACGATCTTCGGATCGCCCTCAGGGACGGCTGGGCCGATTTCATGTCGATGCGCGGCGACCTCATCTTCATCGGCCTCCTCTACCCGCTGATCGGCATCATCGCGGCGACGGTGACGATGGGCGGCGCCCTGCTGCCGCTCTTCTTCCCGATCGCGGCGGGCATATCCCTCCTGGGACCGATCGTCGCGATCGGCTTCTACGAACTCGCCCGGCGACGGGAGGACGGACTGGAATCCGGCTGGTCCCACTTCCTGGACGTGCGCAAGCGGCCGTCGGCGGACGGCATCAGCGTGGTGGCGGCACTGCTCGTCACCATCTTCATGCTGTGGGTCGCCGCGGCGGGCGCCCTCTATGTCGGGTTGTGGGGCATGAACGCGCCGGAGTCCGTCGGCGCCTTCCTCACGCGCCTGTTCACCACGCCGGAGGGCTGGGGCCTGATCGTCATAGGCAATCTGGTCGGCCTCGGCTTCGCGGCCGTCGTGTTGGCGGTGAGCGTGGTGTCGCTGCCGATGCTGGTCGATTGCGAGGTGGATGCAGGCACGGCGGTCAGGACCTCCATCGCCGCCTTCCGCCGCAACACCGGCCTGATGATGCGCTGGGGCCTGATCGTCGCCGCCCTGCTGGTGCTCGGATCGATCCCGCTCTTCATCGGACTGGCGGCCGTTCTGCCCTGGCTCGGCTATGCGACCTGGCATCTTTACACCCGGCTGGTCGACCGCGCGGCCTTTCCGCACTGTCAGGATTGAAGCGGAGCGGCCGGCGTCGGCCGCTCCACGGCTTCAAGGCGCCGCCTTCACCGTGCGATCGAGGAAGCGTTCGATCGACTTCCAGACATGGGTCTGGCGGCCCTCGCCGGTGACGGCGTGGGTGGCGCCCGGATAGACCATCATTTCGAACGGCCGCCCCTCCGCCTGCAGCTTGGCGATGAGCGCCGTCGAGTTCTCGAACACGACATTGTCGTCGGCCATGCCGTGGATGAGGAGCAGCGGATCGGCGATTTTCGCGCTGTCCGGCAGGGCGCTCGCGGCCTTGTAAGGCGCAGGATCGATCGACGGGTTGCCGAGATACCGTTCGGTATAATGCGTGTCGTAAAGTTCCCATTGCGTCACGGGCGCGCCGGCCACGCCCGCGGCAAAGGCGCCGGGAGCCGCTTCCAAGAGCTTCGCCACCATATAACCGCCATAGGACCAGCCGTAGACCGCAACCTTTTCCGGATCGACGAAAGGCTGCTGCTTGAGCCACTCCACGCCCGCCAACTGGTCCTCGACTTCCACCGACCCCAGCTTCAGATAAAGCGCGTCGGCGAAGGCCTTGCCGCGATCGGGCGTGCCGCGATTGTCGATCGAGAAGACGATCCAGCCTTGGTCGACCAGATATTGATGCAGCGGCGAGGTCCAATTGCGCGTCGCCTGTCGCCCCGTGGGACCGCCATAGACCTGGACGAAGACCGGATAGCGCTTGCCCGCCTCCCGCTGCGGGCTCAGCATCTCATAATGAAGGTCGGTTCCGTCCGCAGCCTTGATGGTGCCGAAGGTCGGCAGGACATGGCTGTCGAGATAGGGCGCATAGGGATGGGACGCATCGAGGGCATTTTCCTCGACCCAGGCCAGGCGCTTTCCGTTCGGATCGGCCAGATAGACCTGCGACGGCTGCTCCGGGCTCGCGCGATAGACGAGGGCGCGGCTCGCCTCATCGTCCATCTCGGTCTTGTTCCACCAGCCGCTTTCGGTGAGGCGAACCGGCTTTCCGGGATTGTCGAGATCGACCCGATAGAGGTGCTGCTCCAGCGGTCCGTCGACGTTGCCGGTAAAATAGACGCGCCCGGCTTCTTCATCGACACCGTCCAGCTCCGCCACGGCCCAATCGCCATGGGTGAGCGCCGTCCATCGACCGTCTTTCCACCGATAGAGATGATTGAAGCCGCTGCGGTTGGACGACCAGATGAGGCTGCCGTCCTTCAGCGCCTTGAGGTCGTCGTCCACCGCCACCCAGGTGTCGGAGCTCTCGGTGAAGAGCAGCGTCGATGCCCCGGTGTCGGGGTCGATGCGCAGCAGGTCGATGCGCTTCTGGTCGCGGCTCTGGCGCTGGACGAGCAGCGCGCTGCCGTCGGGCATCCAGTCCACCCGGGCGACGTAGATGTCGGGATTGGAGCCGAGATCGGCCTTCACCTGGCCGCTTCCGTCGGGCGCCATGATATAGAGGTCGACGACGGCGTTGGCGGTGCCGGCCAGCGGATAGCGCTGCTCGTAAAGGCGGGTCCCGTCGGCGCCGATGGCGGCGCGGGTGACGACCTCGACTCCGCTCTCGTCGACACGGGCGACGGCGATATGGCGGTCGTCGGGCGACCACCAATGGCCCTGGTCGCGGCCCATTTCCTCGTTCGCGACGAACTCCGCCGACCCCCAGCTGATCGGCCCCGCCCCGTCGCTCGTGAGCGCGCGTTCCTTCCCGGCCGCGACGTCCATCACAAGGAGATTCTTGTCGCGGACGAAGGAGAGATAGCGGCCCGTCTCGGAAACCTGCGCATCGAGCTCGGTTGCCGCGGTTTCCGTCAGCCGGCGGATCTCGCCGTCAAGCGATGCGAGATAGAGATCGCCATCCAGTGGCACGAGAATGGTCTCCCCGTTGGGCGACCAGTCATAGGCGACGATACCCTTGGTGCCGGCGATGCGTGCCCGCTCGCGCCGCATCTTTTCTTCCTCGGAGACTTCGGCACCGCTGCCGATCCTGAGGGAGTCGACCAGCATCCGGGCCTCACCCGTCGCCGTGTCGATGGCCCAGAGATCGTAGCGCTCGCGATCTTCGGCACGGTTGCGGAGCAAGGTCACCAGCTCGCCATTCGGCGACAGGCGAGGCAGGCGCGGAATCGACCCCTCCAGCGAAGGACTTCCGAAAATCCGTTCGAGCGTGAGCACTTCGGCGGCTGCGGGAGAGGCGGCGGCGAGGACAGCGGCCGCCAAAAGGATGTTACGCATCCACCCAGCGTAGAGGCTGCTCCGCAAAAGAAAAGGGCGAGGACTTCCGCCCTCGCCCCTTCATCTGGAAGCGTGTGACGCGAGAGCTTCAGCCCTCGGCGGTCTCCGTCGCAGGCGTAGCCGTCTTGGCTTCCGGCTGCGAATTGACGCGCGCATCGCGACGCTCGGCGATGCGAGCGGCCTTACCGGTGCGGCCACGCAGATAGTAAAGCTTGGCGCGACGGACGGCGCCGCGGCGCACGACTTCGATCGAATCGATGTTCGGCGAATAAAGCGGGAAGACGCGCTCGACGCCTTCGCCGAACGAAATCTTGCGGACGGTGAAGGAAGAGCCCAGGCCCTTGTTGGCGCGGGCGATGCAGACGCCCTCGTAGTTCTGGACGCGGGTGCGCTCGCCTTCGACGACGCGGACGCCGACGCGGAGCGTGTCGCCCGGGCGGAAATCGGGGATCGACTTGGTCGACTTGAACTGCTCGATGGCCTCAGCCTCGAGGGTCTGGATCAGGTTCATTTCACTTGCCTTCATTCTCGCGCCGCGCGCCAGAGGGCGGGTGACCGGGTGCGTCCCCATGACGCTCCATCAGGTCCGGCCGCCTTAGCCGTGTGTCCTCGACCGCCCTTTGATGTCGCCAGGCGGCGATCTTCGCATGATCCCCCGATCGCAGCACTTCAGGAATCCTGCGCCCTTCCCATTCATAAGGTCGGGTATAATGAGGGTATTCGAGAAGGCCCGCTTCAAAGCTCTCCTCCTCACCGCTCGTCGGCGCGCCCATTACCCCGGGCAGCAGCCGAACGCAAGCATCGAGCAGCACGATCGCCGCCGTCTCACCGCCGGAGAGGATATAGTCGCCGACCGAGACCGGAACGATCGGCCGCGCCTCGAACAAGCGCTCGTCGATTCCCTCGAACCGGCCGCAAAGGATCGACACGCCGGGGCCGTCCGCAAGCTCCCGCACCAGCCCCTGCGTCAGCGGCTGCCCGCGCGGTGTCATCGCGAGCATCGGCACGCCCGGACGCTGCTCCAGCACATGATCCACGGCCCGCGCCAGCACGTCCGCCCGCATCACCATCCCCGCCCCACCGCCGGCCGGCGTGTCGTCGACCGAACGATGCTTGTCCGTTGCGAAATCTCGAATCTGCACCCTGTCGAGCGACCATGTGGCGTCCGCTAGCGCGCGTCCGGCCAGGCTTTGGCCGAGCGGTCCGGGGAACATTTCCGGATAGAGAGTGAGGACGGATGCGCGCCAGGTCATGCCCCTCCCCTAGCGACTGTTCGGGCCGGAACCAACGCGCTTCGGCCGCGCTAAGCGCGCATGAGCGAACCCGATCATGATTGCCTGATCATCGGCGGCGGCCCGGCAGGGCTGACGGCGGCGATTTATCTCGCGCGCTTTCATCTCGACGTGAAGCTGGTGGACGCCGGCAAGAGCCGGGCGAGCCTCATTCCCTGCACGCGCAATCATGCCGGCTACCCGGACGGCATCTCCGGGCAGGAACTGATCGAGCGAATGAAGGCGCAGGCCCAGAAATATGGCGTCTCCATCGCGAGCGGCCGCGTAACGCGGCTCGACAGGACAGAAGCCGGCTTCGAGGCGCAATGGGGCGAAGGCAATACGACCGCGCGGAGCGTGCTCATCGCGACCGGCGTCAAGAACCGCCGCCCCTCGATGGACGAGGCGCTGCACGACCAGGCGCTGGCAGACGGCCTCATCCGCTACTGCCCCATCTGCGACGGGTACGAAGTCACCGACCGGAAGGTGGGCGTCATCGGTAGCGACAGCCATGGCGTCGCCGAGGCCCTGTTCCTGCGCGGCTATACGGTGGACATCACCCTCATCGCCCCGGACAAGGCGATGGACCTCCGCCAGAAGGATTGGGAGAAGCTGGAAACCTTCGGCATCCGCACCCTCGACGGTCCTTGCCGCGCCGTGGGAGTCGATGCGGGCACGATCTTCGTCGAGACCGCCGATGGCACCTATCGCTTCGACAGCGTCTATCCCGCGCTTGGCTCCGACACCCATTCGGATCTCGCCGAGATGGCGGGCGCGAAGCTGTCGGACAGCGGCTGCATCCTCGTCGATTCACACCAGCGGACCAATGTGCCCGGTCTCTACGCCGCGGGCGACGTGGTGCAGGGGCTGGACCAGATCAGCCACGCCATGGGCGAAGGCGGCGTCGCGGCGACCACCATCCGCAACGATCTGGCGAAGGAAAGGCCGCTCGTTCGCTAGACGAGAAAGGCCGGATCGACCTCGATACGGTCGCCGGCCAGATCGGCGATGCCGGCGCGAAACGGCACCATGGCGCGCTTGCCGTCCGATTTCTCGATTTCAAGAATATCGCCGGCTCCGAAATTCTCGACCGAGACGACGACGCCGAGTTCGACTCCGCTCGCATCCGCGCACGGGAGGCCGATCAAGTCGGCATGATAATATTCATCGTCCGCCAGCGGCGGCAGGGCGGAGCGGGGAACCGTCACCAGTTCGCCGCGCAAGGCTTCGGCCGCGGTGCGATCGGTAATCTCGGCGAAGCGGGCGATGGGTGTGCCACCGCCCGCCTTCACCGATTTCAGCGTCAGCATCCGGCCGCCGACCTGCACCGTCTTGTGACGGGCAAGACTCTCCGGGGCTTCCGCGAAAAGCTTCAGCCGCACCTCGCCGCCGATGCCGTGGGCACCGATGATGGCGGCGAGCGTAACCGGCTGGTCGCCCAAGGCTTAGCCCTCGGCCTTCTCCGCGCCTTCGGCGGGAGCGTCTTCCACCGCGCCTTCGGCCGGCTCGTCCGTGGACTGGCCCTCATTGGAAGCCTCGTCGGCCGGCGTGGCCTCCTCGGCAGCGGGAGCCTCCTCGGCGGGGCTTTCCTCGGCGGGAGCAGCCTCGGCGGCAGCAGCGGCCTCGGCGGCCTCCGCTTCCTTGGCGGCACGCTCTTCGGCGCGCTCCTTGGCCTTCTCGCCCGGCTCGCCCTTCTTCGGGTTGTTGCGGGCCGGACGCTCCATCAGACCGGCCTGGTCGAGGAACCGGAGGACGCGGTCAGACGGCTGGGCGCCGACCGACAGCCAGTGCTTGGCGCGCTCGGCGTCGATCTTCACCCGCTCCTCGCTGTCGCGGGGGAGCAGCGGATTGTAGCTGCCGATGCGCTCGATGAACTTGCCGTCGCGCGAATTGCGCGAGTCAGTGACGACGATCTTGTAGTAGGGACGCTTCTTCGCGCCACCGCGCGAGAGCCGGATTGCAACTGCCATTGTTTATTCCTTTCTGAGTTTTACGCTTATTTCTTGATAAACTTGTCGAAGCCGGGCGGGAGGTTGAAGGGCTGTCCGCCTGCGCCCCCCGGCAATCCCGGCAAACCCGCCGGAGGCGCACCGGCGCCACCGCCCAGGCCGCCCATCATGCCACCAAGCCCCCCAGCTCCGCCCCCGCCGAGCAGGGCGCCGAGCTTGCCGAGGCCGCCCATCTTTTTGATCTTCTTCATGGCGGTCGCCATTTCCTGATGCATCTTCAGGAGCCGGTTCACGTCCTGCACCGTCGTGCCCGAACCCTTGGCGACGCGGATCTTGCGCTTCGCGTTCATCAGCTCTGGCTTGGAGCGCTCCTTCGGCGTCATCGAGCCGATGATCGCGTCGAGCCGCTGCAGGGTCTTGTCGTCCTGCGCCTTCTGGGCGACGCCGGCGACCTTCTTCATGCCCGGCAACATCGAGGCGAGCGCGCCGAGGCCTCCCATGCGCTGCATCTGGAGCATCTGGTTGCGAAGATCGTTCAGGTCGAACTGGCCCTTCGCCATCTTCTTGGCGAGCGCCTCGGCTTCCTCGACCTTGATGGTCTCGCTGGCCCGCTCGACCAGGCTGACGACGTCGCCCATGCCGAGGATGCGGCCGGCAACGCGCTCGGGGTGGAAGCCCTCGAGCTTATCAATGCCTTCGCCAACGCCGGCGAACTTGATCGGCTTGCCGGTGACCGCCCGCATCGACAGCGCCGCGCCGCCGCGGGCGTCGCCGTCGAGACGGGTGAGGACGACGCCGGTGAGGTCCACCTGCTCGGAAAAGCTTTTCGCGACGTTGACCGCGTCCTGCCCGGTCAGCGCATCGACGACGAGCAGGATCTCCTGCGGCTGCGAGACCTCGGCGACGGCCTTCATCTCGTCCATCAAGGCCTGGTCGACGTGGAGACGTCCGGCCGTGTCGAGAAGCACCACGTCGAAGCCCTGGAGCTTCGCCGACTGAAGGGCGCGGCGGGCAATTTCCACCGGCTGCTGGCCCGGGACGATCGGCAGGGTGGCAACGTTGGCCTGCGTGCCGAGCACCGCCAGCTGCTCCTGCGCGGCCGGGCGGGCGACGTCCAGCGACGCCATCATCACCTTCTTGCGCTCCTTGTCGGAGAGCCGCTTGGCGATCTTGGCGGTGGTGGTGGTCTTACCGGAGCCCTGGAGGCCGACCATCATCACGACGGCCGGCGGCGTCACATCGATGGCGAGCTCGGACGCGTCGGACCCGAGCATCTCGACCAGCGCGTCGTGGACGATCTTGACGACCTGTTGGCCCGGCGTGACCGACTTCAGCACCTGCTGGCCGACCGCCTTCTCGGTGGCCTTGTCGACGAACTCGCGCACGACGGGGAGCGCCACGTCGGCCTCGAGCAACGCGACCCGCACCTCGCGCATGGCGGCACGGACGTCGCCCTCGTTCAAGGCACCGCGGCCGCGCAGGCGGTCGAATACCCCTCCCAGCCGGTCGCTCAGACTCTCGAACATGCTCGCTTCCTTGTCTCCACGTCCAAACGCAAAAGCGCCGGCGGGCGAAACCTCGCCGGCCAGCGCGCGCCCTTGGACGCTTCAATCTCCACCTATTCCCATGAACAGGATGGGGGCGCGCATAGCCGCGCAGGCCCACAATGGCAAGGCCGGACGCCGGCTTAACCGCATTTTCACGTCCCGCCCATAATCAACTCGGCGAAGCCGGGAGAGACCAGATCTATGGCGAGCATGTTCTCACGGGACAGGCAGCAGCGTCGCGCGGGAGCCGATTTCATCATCATCGGCATCGCCGTCCTATCGCTTCTCACGCTCGCGGCCTCCGGCCATCATTATCTCGACGGGGTCAAGGCGCAGGTCACCCGGCTCGGAGCCGACAACAGCAACCTGGTCATCGGTCTTCTTCTGCTCAACCTGGCGCTCACAATTTACGGCGTCCGCCGATACAGTGACGTCAGGCGAGAGGTGATCGAACGCGCCGCCGCCGAGCGCGGCACGCAAACCCTCGCTTCGACCGACCCGCTGACCGGGTTTCTCAACCGGCGCGCGCTCGGCGACGCGATCAAGGAGCTCCTTCTCACCGCCGCCCGCAGGCGTCGAGCGGTATCGATGATGATCGTCGACCTCGACGGCTTTAAGACCATCAACGACGTTCACGGCCACCTCACCGGCGACAATCTCCTTCGCGCCACCGCCGACCTTCTCCAGAAGGCGCTGCCTGCCCATGCCGTTGGCGGGCGCATCGGTGCCGACGAATTCGCCGTCGCCTTCCTCTTCGATCCCGACATGGCAAGTGAGGTGGAAGCCACCGCCCATTACATCGTCGAGCGGCTCGGCAAACCGTTCGACCTGGCCGGGGTCCATACCCATGTCAGCGCGTCGGTCGGCATCGCTCGGTCGGATCATGACTGCGGCAACGTCGATTCCCTCATGCGTCGTGCCGACATCGCCATGCATGCGGCCAAGAAGCTGGGGCGTGGCCGCTTTACCTGGTTCGACGGCAGCATGGAGCGGGAGCTCAGAAGCCGCAACGCCACCGAGGCCGGCCTGCGCCGCGGCATACCCGCCGGCGAGTTCATCCCCTATTTCGAACAGCAGGTGGACCTCGTCACCGGCAGCCTCCACGGCTTCGAGATGCTCGCCCGCTGGCAGCATCCGGAAAGAGGCATCGTGGTCCCCGACGAGTTCATCTCCGTCGCCGAGGAGTGCGGCCTCATCGCGGACCTCTCCATGTCGGTGATGCGCCAGGCGTTCGAGGCGGCGCGGGGCTGGGATCCTCATCTCACCCTCTCGGTCAACATTTCGCCCTCCCAGCTCAAGGATCCGTGGCTGGCGCAAAAGATGCTGAAGCTGCTCCTCGAGACCGGCTTCTCGGCCGAGCGGCTCGAGGTGGAGATCACCGAAAGCTGCCTGTTCGAAAATCTGGGCCTCGCCCAATCGATCATCGGCAGCCTCAAGAACCAGGGCATTCGCATCGCGCTCGACGATTTCGGCACCGGCTATTCGTCGCTCGCGCACCTGCGCGCCCTGCCCTTCGACCGCATCAAGATCGACCGCAGCTTCGTTTCCTCGATCAACGACAATCCTGACAGCGCCGCCATCGTCATCGCCATCACGCGGCTCGCGGAAAGCCTCAATCTCGCGGTCACGGCCGAGGGGATCGAGGACGAGCTGATCGAGGCCCGGCTGCGCGCGATCGGAAGCTATAAGGGTCAAGGCTGGAAGTTCGGCCGGCCCATTCCCGCCGACGCGGTCCAGCGGCTGCTGGCCGAGCGCAATCTCCTCCCGGTGGCCCGGGGCGGCGAGGCGTCACGCCGGCGCGTCAACAACCGCGACCGGCTGCAGCAAGGCCGCTAGCTACGGCCGACGGTAGACTTGGGAGCCGCCGCCCACTAGATCGCGCGCGATGAAGCGCCGCTTTCACAAAATGCACGGGCTCGGCAACGATTTCGTCATCTTCGACGCGCGCGAGACGCCTCTGGCGTTGGATGCGGCGCGGGCGCGCGCCATTGCCGACCGCCGGACCGGCATCGGTTGCGACCAGCTGATCCTGATCGAGCCGTCGGCCATCGCGGACATGAAGATGCGCATCTTCAACGCCGATGGCGGCGAGGTCGAAGCCTGCGGCAACGCCTCGCGCTGCGTCGCGCTGCTGGCCGGCGGCGGGGCCCGGATCGAAACGTCGGGCGGGGTCATCGGCGCCGCGGCCCTCGGCGATGGCGCGACCATAGACATGGGCGAGCCCCGCTTCGGATGGGACGAGATTCCGCTCGCCTATGCGATGGACAGCTCGGCGATGCCGGTGGGCTGGGAGGAGCTTCGCGATCCCGCCGCGGTCAATGTCGGCAACCCGCACATCATCTTCTTCGTCGAGGACGCGGACGCCGTCGACCTGGAGCGGCTCGGCCCGTTGATCGAGCATGACCCGCTCTTTCCCCAGCGGGTGAACGTCAACGTCGCCTCGGTCGAGGACGGGGCGCTTCGCCTGCGCGTCTGGGAGCGGGGCGTCGGCCTCACCCGCGCCTGCGGCACCGGCGCCTGCGCCACCGCCGTGGCCGCGATCCGCCGCCAACTGGTACGCGGCCCGGTCGAGGTTCATCTACCCGGCGGCACGCTCAGCATCGACTGGGAGCCGGGCAGCCGTATCCGCATGACCGGCCCCGCCACGCACGTCTTCACCGGCGAGATCGAGCTCGAGGCGCTCGCATGAGCGGCCCGGAGGTCATCACGCTGGGTTGCCGCCTCAATGCCGCCGAGAGCGAGTCCATGCGCCTCCTCGCCGCCGGCGAGGAGGACCTCATCATCGTCAACAGCTGCGCCGTCACCAACGAAGCGGTGCGCCAGACCCGCCAGGCCATTCGCAAGGCCAAGCGCGAGCGGCCGAACGCACGCGTGTTCGTGACAGGCTGCGCGGCGCAGGTGGAGCCTGAGACCTTCGCCCGCATGCCCGAAGTGGAGCGTGTGCTGGGAAACACCGAGAAGCTGGACCCAGAATCGTTCGTGCCGAGCGAAGTCGAGGCGCGCGGCACGGACGCTGAGGTGCGCCCCTCGACTGCGCTCGGGACGAACGGGTTCCTGTTTCCCGCACCGGCCGACGTCCGCGTCTCCGATATCATGGCGGTGCGCGAGACGGCGCCGCATCTCGTCACCGGCTTTTCGGAGCGCACTCGCGCCTTCGTCGAGGTGCAGAATGGCTGCGACCATCGCTGCACCTTCTGCATCATCCCCTACGGCCGCGGAAACAGCCGCTCGGTGCCGGCGGGGCTGGTCGTCGACAAGATCAAGGCGCTGGTCGACGAGGGCCACAAGGAAATCGTGCTGACCGGAGTCGACGTCACCAGCTACGGCCCCGATCTCCCCGGCCGCCCGTCCTTGGGGCAGCTTATCGAGCGGATATTGAAGTACGTCCCCGCCCTCCCCCGCCTCCGCCTCTCCTCGCTCGACAGCGTCGAGATCGACGAGCGGCTGGAGGAGATCATCGTCGGCGAACCGCGGTTCATGCCCCACCTCCATATGAGCTTTCAGGCGGGCGACGACATGATCCTGAAGCGCATGAAGCGCCGCCACAGCCGCACCCAGGCGGTCGAGACCGTGGCGCGGCTGAGGGCGAGGCGTCCGGAGATCGCCATCGGTGCCGACATCATCGCCGGCTTTCCGACGGAGACGGAGGAGATGGCCGAGAACAGCCTTCGCCTCGTCGACGAATGCGACATCGTGATGGGCCACATCTTCCCCTATTCGCCCAAGAAGGGCACGCCCGCCGCCCGCATGCCGCAGGTGCCGCATGCGGCGATCAAGGAACGGGCGCGACGGCTTCGCGAGGCGACCGCGCGGCGGAAGGCCCTGTGGCTTCAGGGTCTGGTCGGAACCACGCAAAATGTGCTCGTTGAACGCGACGGTTTGGGCCATGCCGAAAACTTCGCGTCCGTGCGCGTGACGAAATTTCGTTCGTCGCTTGGCACGAACGAGACTGGAATGATTGTGAAAGCGAGAATAGCTGCCGTGCACGGCGACATTTTGATCGGAGAAGCGGCTTGAGCGAGACTCCCTGGCTCGAGCGGCTGCGCGGCGGGTTCAAGAAGACTTCGGACAGGCTGGGGGACAATCTCACCGGCCTGTTCACCAAGGCCGTGCTCGACGAGGCGACTCTCGACGAGATCGAGGAAGCGCTGATCGCCTCGGACCTCGGGCCGGCAACGGCGGCCAAGGTTCGCGACCGCCTGGCGAGCGAGCGGTACGAGCGCGGCCTGACCGAGGCCGGCGTGCGCGAGGTCGTCGCCGAGGAACTTGCCAAGATATTGGCGCCGGTGGCGACGCCGCTGGAGATCGACGCCTTTCCGCGGCCGCAGGTGATCCTGGTCGTCGGCGTCAACGGATCGGGCAAGACCACCACCATCGCCAAGCTCGCCCACCTGTTCCTGGAGCAGGATTACGGCGTCCTGCTCGCCGCCGGCGACACCTTTCGCGCCGCGGCCATCGGCCAGCTCAAGGTCTGGGCCGAGCGGATCGGCGTGCCGATCATCACCGGGCCCGAAGGCGGCGATCCTTCCGCCATCGTCTTCGATGGGGTCAAGAAGGCGACCGCCGAGGGCATCGACGTCCTCATCGTCGACACCGCCGGGCGTCTTCAGAACAAGAAGGGCCTGATGGACGAGCTCGCCAAGATCCGGCGCGTCCTTGGCCGCCTCAATCCGGCGGCGCCGCACAACGTCGTGCTGGTCCTCGATGCGACGACCGGGCAGAATGCGCTCAGCCAGATTGAGGTTTTCAAGGAGGTGGCGGGTGTCACCGGCCTCGTCATGACCAAGCTCGACGGCACCGCGCGGGGCGGCGTCCTGGTCGCGGCGGCCGAGCAATATGGCCTGCCGATCCACGCCATCGGTGTCGGCGAAGGCATTGACGACCTGCGCCCGTTCGACCCAGAGGAGGCCGCCCGCGCCATCGCCGGCGCTCCGCAAAAGAGTGAAGCGTGACCGACACCCCCAAAACCAAGCCGCACGGCGCCCTCAGCTTCGCGCTCGATTTCGGACCGCTGCTCGCCTTCTTCATCGCCTACAAGCTGACCGGCATCTTCGTGAGCACGGCGGTGTTCATGGTGGCGATCGTCGTCGCCCTCGTCGTCTCGCTGGCCGTGCTGAAGCGGGTGTCGCCGATGACGTGGATGTCGGCCATTCTCGTCGTCGGTTTCGGCGGTCTCACCCTGTACCTCAACGATCCGCGCTTCATTCAGCTGAAGCCGACCATCATCTATGCCGGATTCGCGCTGCTCCTGTTCGCCGGCCTGGCAGCGAAAAAGCCGCTGCTACGCTACGTGTTCGGCCCGATCTTCGAGGGACTGAACGAGACCGGCTGGCTCAAGCTTTCGCGCAATTGGGCCATCTTCTTCGCCGCGATGGCGGTGCTCAACGAGGGTCTGCGCGCCTGGCTCAGCTTCGAGACCTGGCTGACGGTCAAGGTCTGGGGCGTCACCGCGCTGTCTATGGCCTTTGCCATGGCCAATATCCCGATGCTGCTTCGCCACGGCTTCAGCGTGACCGAGGCCAAGGAAGAGCCGCCCATTCCGCCGCAGGGCTGAAACCGGCGACAGTTGGGGGCAAATCATATGTCGTCCGTCATTTCCGTCTCCCATCTCACCAAGCGCTACGCCTCCGGCCTCGAGGCGCTGAAGGACGTCAATCTCGACATCCGCAGGGGCGAGATCTTCGCGCTGCTAGGGCCGAACGGCGCCGGCAAGACGACCCTCATCAGCATCATCTGCGGCATCGTCACTCCGACCTCGGGCGAGGTGAAGGCGGACGGCCACGACATTAAGACCGAGTATAAGCGGGCGCGCTCCAAGATCGGCCTCGTGCCCCAGGAGCTGACCACCGACGCCTTCGAGACCGTTTGGGCGACCGTCACCTTCAGCCGCGGCCTGTTCGGGCTGCCGCCGAACCCCGACCATATCGAAAAGGTCCTGAAGGACCTATCGCTTTGGGAGAAGCGCCAGTCGAAGATCATCGAGCTATCCGGCGGCATGAAGCGCCGGGTGATGATCGCCAAGGCGCTCTCCCACGAGCCCGAGATCCTGTTCCTCGACGAGCCCACCGCCGGTGTCGACGTCGAACTCCGCCGCGACATGTGGGAGCTGGTGAGGGGGCTTCGCGAGCGCGGCGTCACCATCATCCTCACCACCCACTATATCGAGGAGGCCGAGGAAATGGCCGACCGGGTGGGCGTCATCAGCCGGGGCGAGCTCATCCTGGTCGAGGAGAAGACCGAGCTGATGAAGAAGCTCGGCAAGAAGCAGCTCACCCTCGTCCTCGCCGAGCCGATGACGGCGGTCCCGCCGGAGCTTGACGAATGGCCACTGGAGCTGAAGGCGGACGGAAACGAGCTGGAGATGACGTTCGACGCCAATGCCGAGCGAACCGGCATTCCCTCGCTCCTGAAGCGGATGACGGACCTCGGCATCGGCTTGAAGGACCTCCACACCCGCGAAAGCTCGCTGGAAGAGATTTTCGTCGGGCTGGTGAGCCAGCGGAAGGACGCCGCCTGATGAGCGCATTCAACGGCTATGGCGTCTGGGCCATCTACCGCTTCGAGATGGCGCGGGCGCTGCGCACCTGGCTGCAGAGCATCGTCACGCCGGTCATCACCACGTCGCTCTACTTCATCGTCTTCGGATCGGCGATCGGCTCGCGAATGTCGGAGGTCGGTGGCGTCGACTATGGCGCCTTCATCGTGCCCGGGCTCATCATGCTCTCGCTCTTCACGCAGAGCATCTTCAACGCCAGTTTCGGCATTTATTTTCCGAAGTTTACCGGCACGATCTACGAAATCCTCTCAGCCCCGGTCTCGACGCTGGAGATCGTCACCGCCTATGTCGGCGCGGCCGCGACGAAGTCGATCGTGCTCGGCCTCATCATCCTGGCGACGGCGAGCCTGTTCGTGCCAATCCAGATACAGCATCCGGGCTGGATGATCACGTTCCTGCTGCTGATCGCGACGACCTTCAGCCTGTTCGGCTTCATCATCGGCATCTGGGCGAAGAGCTTCGAGCAGCTCAACTTCATCCCGATGCTGCTGGTGACGCCCCTCACCTTCCTGGGCGGCGCTTTCTACTCGATCGACATGCTGCCCGAGCCGTGGCGGACGATCTCCCTGTTCAACCCGGTCGTCTACCTCATCAGCGGTTTCCGCTGGAGCTTCTACGACACGTCGGACGTGGCAGTAGGGGTCAGCCTCGCCGCGACCCTCGCCTTCTTCTTCCTCTGCCTCGGCATCGTCGCCTGGATCTTTAAGACAGGCTATCGCCTGAAGAGCTGATAGCTGAATTCGTCATTGCGAGGAGCGTGGCGACGAAGCAATCCAGAACAGCTCGGCGCGTATCTGGATTGCTTCGCTCCGCTCGCAAAGACGGTGCGAGTCAGTCAGCCAATAAGGGTCAGCCCACCGCCTTGGCGAAATGCTCGTCGACCTTGGCCCAGTTCACCACGTCCCACCAGGCCTTCAGATAATCCGGCCGGCGGTTGTTGTATTTGAGATAATAGGCGTGCTCCCAGACGTCGTTGCCGAGGATGGGCGTGCCCTTCACCGGTGCGTCGTCCATCAGCGGATTGTCCTGATTGGGAGTCGCGGTCACTTCCAGCTTGCCGCTCTGGTTGACGATCAGCCATACCCAGCCGGAGCCGAACTGGCCGACGCCGGCCTCGTTGAACTTGGTCTTGAGGTCGTCGAACGAACCGAAGGTCTGGTCGATCGTCTCGGCCAGCCGGCCTGACGGGCGACCGCCGTTCGGACCCATGATCTCCCAGAAAAAGCTGTGGTTCCAATGACCGCCGCCATTGTTGCGCACCTTCTTCGACGCGGACGAGATGTTGGAAAGGATATCCTCCAGGCTCTTGCCCTGCAGGCTCGAATCCTCAGACACGCCTTCGTTCAGCTTGTCGACATAGGCTTGATGATGCTTGTCGTGGTGCAGCTGCATCGTCTGCGCGTCGATCGTCGGCTCGAGCGCATCAAAGGCGTACGACAACGGTGGAAGCGTGAAAGCCATGGTGTGTCTCCTGTTATTGGCTACAGGCAGCTAACGCCATGGCGGCAAAAAGGGGCAAATATTTTTCGATCAGGCGCGGGAACGGGCTCGATTAGCCAGAAAAAGGCCTCCGCAGAGGCCGCACGGCGCACACAGCGCCCTCTTCCGGTCCCGCGCTTACGCCGGGACCGGCTTGATCCGAAGGCCGCCCGGTCAGTTGCGCTTCACGATGAAGCGCGACAATTCCTGGAGCGGTCGATCCCAGGTGGGCTCGAGCGTGCTCGCCATCTTATAGTCGTTGTAGGCGGAACGAACGTCACCTGTTATCTCATGAGCCATGCCGCGTCCGAAATAGGCCAGCGCCGGCTTGGAAGTCTTCTTCTCGATCGCCAGCGTGAAGAGTGGCAGGGCATTGGCCCATCCGTCCTTCTTCGACAGTGCGACGCCCTTGTTGAGGTAGGCCTCGGCCTGGTTCGGGTCCCGCGCAATGGCGGCGTCGAAATCCGTTATCGCGGAATCCGTCCGGCCGTCCCTCAGCTTCAATATGCCGCGGTTCACCAGTGTCGCCACTTCCTCATAGGGGGTCAGCGCCTCTTCGCTTAGCGCCCGGTCGCAAACGCCGATATCGTCACGAAGCAGCACCGTCGAGGCGGCAGCCTGGTAGCAGGACTGGGCAGCGCTTTCCCCAACGACGGTTACGGCAGCAACGGCGGGACCGGCGACCACGAGCAGCGCGGTCGCGGAGAGGAATTTGCCAATCATCACATCCTCCTCGATACGCCGGACCCTTCACCTGGCCCGACACGCTATAGATAAGTATCAGTGGAGGTTGGACCGTGACGATTTCGACGAAAGTCATTTCGCTTTCGATCAAGTGCGTCGATTAAGCGGCACCTTCAGGCCGACTGTCGCTCACCGCCGATGACGCCATGTCTCTTCATGGCATGACGAAGCTGATCGTAGCTGAGCTGAAGCGCCGCCGCCGCCGCGCGCTGGTTCCAGCGGCATCTTTCCAGCGCGGACTTCAAAATGGCCTTTTCATATTCCGCCACGGCCAGGCGGAAGTCGGCACAGCTCAGGGGATCGTGAGCCGGTGAAGCGGACGCCGGGGCGGTTGCCGTGGCCATCGCGCTTTGCTGCTCACTCGCGGCTGAGGCGGCCGTGACTTCGCCAATCGGGCGCCACGGTGACTCGAACGGATCGAACTGAACCGCATCGACGGGGCGTTCCGAATCCTCCCATCGGTACACGGCCCGCTCCACGACGTTCCGCAACTCGCGGACATTGCCGGGCCAATCATAGGAAAGCAGCCGAGCAGCGGCGGCGGCGCTGAAGCCGGGCCACTGGTTCCACTCCAGTTCCAACGCCATCCGCCTGGCGAAATGATCGGCGAGCACGGGTATGTCGCTGGTGCGGCGGCGGAGCGGCGGCAAGGTCACGACTTCGAAGGACAGCCGGTCGAGCAGGTCGGCGCGGAACCGTCCTTCTTCCACCGCCCTCGGCAGATTCTCGTTGGTGGCGGCGACGATGCGGACGTCGACCTCGAGCGGCCTGTTGGAGCCGATCCGCGTCACTTCGCCATATTCGATGGCGCGGAGCAGCCGGTCCTGCGCCGGCTTCGACAGCGTTCCGAGCTCGTCGAGGAACAGGGTTCCGCTATCAGCCTCTTCGAACCGGCCCGGCCGCGCCTTGGTGGCCCCGGTGAAGGCGCCGGCCTCATGACCGAACAGTTCGGCCTCGATCAGCGTTTCCGGAAGAGCCGCGCAGTTCATGATGACGAGCGGCCCGTCCCACCGCGACGACAGACGATGAAGCCGCTCGGCGACCAACTCCTTGCCGGTGCCCCGTTCGCCAATGACGAGCACGGGCCGGTCCAGCGGCGCGGCCCGGCTCGCGCGCTCGATCGCGTCGAGAAAGGACGAGGACTGGCCGACCAGTTGGGTGTTGCGCTCCATTCCCAACAATTGGGACATATCGCCACCTATTGGCAAGCGAAATATGCTGCTTGAGGCTCATTTTTGGCGGATTTCTGCCTATCCGTAAAGTTGGCACGGGGGCTGCAAAGGATTGGGCAACCGCCACAGAGCGGATCGGATCAACCCGGTTCAGGGAGTAAGAATATGCTCAACCAAGACATGAAGAACATCGCCGCCTCCATCATCGGCGCCCTCCTGCTCAGCACCGTCTCCGTCGGCGCTGCCGTCGCTCCGGCCCGCGCGCTTGAAACCGCGCCCGCCCAGGCTGCCGACGCTCCGCTTTCGCATGAAGTCCTGGCCTGAATGGTGCTATGATAGTCCGGCGTCGACAGCGACATAAAAGGAGTTCTTAAACCCATGGGTATCTTCTCACGGACCCGCGACATCATCGCCGCCAACTTCACCGACTTGCTCGACAAGGCGGAAGATCCGGCGAAGATGATCCGGATGATCATCATGGAGATGGAGGAGACGCTGGTCGAAGTCCGCGCCTCCGCCGCCCGGACGATCGCCGACCAGAAGGAAATGCGCCGCCAGGTCGCCAAGCTTGAGAAGCTCCAGGAAAGCTGGACCGAGAAGGCCGAGTTGGCCCTCTCCAAGGACCGTGAGGACCTCGCCAAGGCCGCTCTCGTCGAGAAGCAGAAGGCGGCCGACATGGCCGACGGCCTCAAGGCCGAGATCGCCGTGCTGGACGACGCGCTGCGCGCTTCGGAGGGCGACATTGCCAAGCTGCAAACCAAGCTGCGCGAGGCTCGCACCCGCCAGAACGCGATCATGAGCCGCCTCGAAAGTGCCCAGAACCGTGCCCGGATGCGCGAAATGTATGCCGGCCCGAAGGTCGACGAGGCCTTTTCGCGCTTCGACGTGCTGGAGCGCCGGGTCGACTTCGCCGAAGGCCATGCCGACGCGCTGAGCCTGGGCGCTCCGCAGAAGACGCTCGAGGAAGAGATTGCCGAGCTCAGGAACAGCGAGAAGGTCGACGCCGAGCTTGAAGCGATGAAGGCAGCCCGCGCCGCGAAGAAGGAAGACTGACCGATGGAAGAAGTTCTCGTCCCGATCGCCGTCGTCGGCATGCTGTTCATCGGCCTGCCGTGGCTGATCTTCCATTATGTCGTGCGCCTCAAGAGCGCGGCCTCGCTCACCGCCGAGGACGAGCGGCTGCTCGACGACATGCATGAAATGGCTCGCCGTCTCGACGATCGCCTGCAGACAATCGAGCGGATCATGACTGCCGAGAATCCCAACTGGCGCCAACTCGCCGCCGATCCGGCCAGCATCGGCATCGAGGATCGGCACACCGTCCGGAGGCTCAACCCGTGAACGCTCCCCGCCGCACCAAATTCTACCGCGACAAGCTCAACGGCAAATGGCTGGGCGTCTGCGCCGGCATAGCCGACTATACCGGAATCGACGTGACCCTGGTCCGGATCGGTACGGTGTTGCTGACGGTGCTGGGCTCCGGGGCGACAATCATCGTCTATATCGCAGCCGGGTTCCTTGCCCCCGTTAAGCCGCGCGAGCTCTACGACCAGAACCCGGAGGAGCAGAAATTCTGGCAGGGCGTGCGCGTCAACGCGCGCCGCTCCGCCCGCGACGTCCGGTCGCGACTACGGGAAATCGACCGGCGGCTGGCCGACGTGGAGACCTACGTCACCAGTTCCAATCACCGGCTGGCACAGGAAATCGAAAGCCTACGCTAAGCGCACAAGAATAGGGGAAAAGAAGATGTCCTGGGGAAGTCCGGCATTCGTACTCGCGATCATCGCCATGTCCTACGGAGCCTGGCTGATCACCAGCTGGATCCGCGCCAAGCACGGCTATCCCATCGAGAATGAGTGGGGCGGAATGACGGAGAAAAACGACGGCCCCGACGCGAGGCGCCAGATCGAGATCCTGTCGAACGAGAATGCGGGCCTAAAGGGCCAGGTAAGCCGGCTGGAGGAGCGGATCGCCGTGCTCGAGCGCATCGCCACCGATCCGGCCGAGCGCACCGCCCGCGAAATCGAAAAGCTGCGCTGACCGCGAACCGCGTCTCAACTTAGCGGGAGATTGAAGATGTTTCCTTTTGCCGATTTCGCTCCGGTATTCGCCCTGGTGGGTGTCGTCGCGGTCGCCGGATGGGTGTTCACGACCTGGCTACGCATCAAGAACGGCTACCCGCTGGATGGCGCCTGGGGCCAGGCGGTCTATCCCAAGACCAGTGACGAGCAGATGGAGCGGATCAAGCTCCTGAGCTCCGAGAACGCCCAACTCCGCGCCGAACTTGGCGCAGTGAAGGACCGACTGGCGACGGTGGAACGGATCGTCACCGACGATAGCCACCGCCTCACACAGGAAATAGAGAGCCTGCGCGGCCCGACCAACTGAGGGACGAGTCGACAAGAGGATTGTCGTCGACGATTTGGAGACACCAAGGGGCGAGCCGCTGAACCGGGCGACGCCAGAGCAGGAGAGTATCATGGACCCCTTTTCGATGGTCGTCGGGATCGTGCTGATCGTGACGATCGGCGGGATCGTACGAGCCCGGTACAAGCATCAGGGAAGCGCGCTGCGCCTCGCCGACGATCCGGAAGCGCAGCGCATGCGCGACGAGATCAAGCACCTCAAGGAAAGGCTGGCGGTGCTCGAGCGAATCACCGTCGAGAAGGAAAACGCCCTGGAGCGCGAGATCGAGCTGCTGCGGGACCGCTGACGCCCGCGGCGCGCTTCGGGTGATGACGAATCCGCCTCGCATCACTATCTGCTCACCGTATGACCGCGCTCAATGACGTCTTCGCCGATTACGAACTGCTCGAAGCAGACGATCGCTACCGGCTGCTAATCGATCTCGGCCGCTCGCTGGAGCCGATGCCGGACGCGCTCAAGACCGACGCGACCCTGGTGCGGGGTTGTTCGGCGGCAGTGTGGCTCTATCCGGTCGAGCGCGGGGACGGCAGCTTGCATTTCCTGGCCGACAGCAATGCCGCGATCACCAAAGGCATTGTCGCGCTGGTTCTGCTCGCCGTCCAGGATCGGCGCGCCGAGGAGATATTGGCGACCGACATCGAGGGAGCGCTGTCGCCCTTCGATCTTCGTAACCAGCTCAGCTCCAACCGGACCCAGGGCATTCCCAACATGATCGCCCTCATCCGCCAGACGGCCGAGCGGCTGAAGGGGTGAGCGTCGCCGATCTCGGCAAGATGAATAGCTTCGATCCGAAGCTATTCATGTCCTATGCCGAGAGGGTCGGCCACGGCGCCGCGCTGGGCATCGTCTATCACGACCACGGCTCCGACTGGGCCGAGCTCGCCCTGCCCTATCGCGAGGCGCTTGTCGGCGTTCCCGAAAGCGGCATCATCGCCTCGGGTCCGATCATCAGCCTGATGGACATGGCGACCAGCCTCGCCATCTGGGTAAAGCTGGGCCGCTTCCGCCACCAGGCGACGCTGGACCTCAGGGTCGACTATCTGCGCCCGGCAGCGCCCGGCAAGACGATCATCGGCCGCGGCGAATGCTACCGGGTGACGAAAAGCGTCGGCTTCGTCCGCGGCCTCGCCCACGACGGCGACAGCGCCGACCCGGTCGCGCATGTCGCGGCGACGTTCATGTTCACGGACTAGCTAGGGCGACAGCGCGCTCCGGCGCTCCTCGGCCTTGCGAAGCACGTCATAGGCCGCCTGCACCGCCTGGAATCGAGCAGCCGCTTCCTCGCCCGGTGCCACGTCGGGATGATTCGCCTTGGCGAGACGCCGGTAGGCCGCCTTGATCTCCTCGAAATCCGGATCGCCTTCCAGCTCCAGCACCTCGAGCGCGCGCATCTCGTCGCGGCTGCGGCTGCCGTCGCCCGGCCCGCCCCAGCCATAATGGCGCGCCTGCTCGAAGCCGCGCGAGTCCCGGTGCTCGCCGGCTTCGCGAGCCGCCGCTTCCTCCGCGCTCAGCCCCTCGAAATAATTCCAGTTTCGATTGTATTCGGCGGCGTGGCGCTCGCAGAAATACCAGCGGTCGGGCTTGTTCGGCGCTTTCGGCGCGGGCCGGTCGCCGGGCTCGTCGCAACCGTGACGGTCGCACCGGCGCACCTCTGCCGCCTCGCGCCTGCCGCCATAGCCGCGCCAGCGGGGAAAGCCCCAGTCGTTCGATCGTGTCGCTCTAGCCATCCCCCACCAGATAGGACCTCAGACCCGGTACGGCCAGCATCCAGATGACAGAAGGACGCTTGCCCGCGCGCAGTCACCCGATAGGGTGGGCCGGCCAAAAACGATCCCACGACAAGAATAATGGGGGAATGAATGCCTGCACTATCCGCGATGCCGGGGCTTCCGCTCGGCCCGACTCTTCGCCGCCTTTGCGTGGTCGCGCTGCTCATGACAGCGCCCGCCACGGCCCTGGCGGCACCGGCCGAGGGCCCAACCACCCTCTTCACGCCGCACGACCTCTTCTCCCTCCAGGTCGCCTCCGACCCGCAGATCAGCCCGGACGGCAGCCGCATCGCCTATGTCCGTCGCTCCGGCGACATCATGACCGACCGGATGCGCCCGACCCTCTGGCTCATCGACACCCGCACCGGCAAGGAAATGCCGATCGCCGCGGGGCCGGGCGCGCACAGCCAGCCGCGCTGGTCGCCGGACGGGAGCCGCCTCGCCTATGTGTCCACGGCCGAGGGCGACACGCCGCAGCTCTTCGTCCGCTGGATGGATAGCGGCGAGAGCGTCCGCATCACGGGTCTGCCGAACTCCCCCTCGGGCATCGCCTGGTCGCCGGACGGGCGGCGGATCGCCTATTCGATGTTCGTGCCGGACGAAGGGCTGAAGCTCGGCAAGCCGGCCGAGAAACCCGAAGGTGCGACCTGGGCGGAGCCGCTCGAAATCCACACCGCCGTCACCTACCGCACCGACGAGCAGGGTTATCTGAAGCCCGGCTACGACCACATCTTCGTCGTCCCGGCCGAGGGCGGCGCACCGCGTCAGCTTACCTTCGGTGCGGTCAACAATGGCGGGCCGCTGTCCTGGAGCCCCGACGGGAGCACGATCTACTTCAGCGGCAACCGCACGCCGGAATGGGAGCGAGAGCCGCTCGACAGCGAAGTCTTTGCGCTGGACATCGAAAGCGGCGCCGTGGCGACGCTGACGGATCGCGAGGGACCGGACAGCAGCCCGGCGGTTTCGCCGGACGGCAGCCGGATCGCCTATGTCGGCTTCGACGACCAGAAGCTCGGCTACCAGAACAGCATCCTCTACGTGATGGACCGCGACGGCTCGAACCGGCGCGTCCTCACCGCCGACCTCGATCGAAGCGTCGGCTCGCCCGCCTGGGCCGCCAACGGCCGCTCCATCTATGTCGACTATGACGACGAAGGGGTGACCAAGGTCGCCCGCGTGTCGCTCGACGGCTCCGTCCGGACCGTCGCCCAGGGCCTCAGCGGTTCCTCGCTCGACCGACCCTATACGGGCGGCTCCTTTTCGGTGGCCGACAATGGCGCGCTCGCCATCACCAGCGGCTCGGCGACGCGGCCGGCCAATATCTCGCTGGTGCGCGGCGGCGAAGCGCGGCAGCTCACTCGGCTCAACGCCAGTCTGCTCGACCACAAGCGGCTGGGCGAAGTCATCGAGATTCCGGTGACCAGCTTTGACGGCCGCGAGGTCGACGCCTGGCTCACCCTGCCGCCGACCCATGTCGAAGGCCAGCGCCACCCGCTGATCCTCGAAATCCATGGCGGCCCTTTCTCCGCCTACGGTCCGCATTTCTCGACGGACAACCAGCTATACGCCGCCAGCGGCTATGCAGTGCTGTCGGTCAATCCACGCGGATCGACTTCCTATGGCGCCGAGTTCGCCAACCTCATCCACCATGCCTATCCGGGTCGCGACTATGACGATCTGATGGCCTCCGTGGATGCGGCGATCGCCGGGGGCTATGTCGATCCCGACCAGCTCTTCGTCACCGGCGGCTCCGGCGGCGGCGTGCTCACTGCCTGGATCATCGGCAAGACCGATCGCTTCAAGGCGGCGGCGACGCAAAAGCCGGTGATCGACTGGGCGAGCTTCGCCCTCACCGCCGACGGCCCCTTCTTCTTCTCCGAATATTGGTTCGGCGAATATCCGTGGGAGGATCCCCAGGCCTTTTGGAGCCGCTCGCCGCTGTCGCTGGTCGGCAATGTGAAGACGCCGACCCTCGTGGTCGTCGGCAGCGAGGATTACCGCACGCCCGTCAGTGAGGCCGAGCAATATTATACGGCGCTGCAGCTCGTCGGGGTGCCGACCGCCCTCGTGAAGGTGCCGGGTGCCAGCCATGGCGGCATCGCCGCCCGACCTTCGCAAAGCGGCGCCAAGGCGAGCGCGATCCTCGCCTGGTTCGACAAGTATCGTAACCGCGCGGCCACAAAATAAAAACTTGGGGCGGCGCCGCTGGTCCTACCCGGCGCCGCCCCGCGATCCGGTGAACCTAGCGCGCTTCGGGGGCCGCCGCGCTCGGGTTCGCCGGGAGACCGCCCAGCTGGGAAACCAGGTCTGTGTAGGCGTCGAGATAGGCCAGGACGATGACCTGGCCGATGTCGGTGTTGGTGTAGCCGCCACCGCCGATGCCGGCGAAGCCGCCCCAGAAGGTGCCGGCGCCGCCGCCGAAGCTCCAGTCGGAGCGACGGGCATAGCCCTCGGTCATCCGCTCCTGCTCGGTGGTCCGGGCGTTGACCAGCGTCAGGAGGACGTTGGCCTCCTTCTTGCTGACGCTGAGGCCGCCGACGATCCCGCCGAAGACGCCGCCGCCGAGCGCGCCGCCCAGCGCCGCGCCGAGGCCGCCGCCGCCGGACCGCTCATTCTTGGTGACGATGTCGGGAACGATGAAATAATCCGCCGCCTTCACCTGGCCGCGGCCGATGTTGGAGCCTTCCTGAAGCTCGCCGCTGTCGGCGAGGGCCCGCTCGAGGTTGCGGCTGGAAAGACCTTTGTTGCGGTCGACGAGGCCGAAGCAGCCGGACTTCATGACGAACATCTTGATGACCGCCTCGGGGCTGCCGAGCCCGAGCGCCTGCCACCAATTATTGTCCGGCTCGACGATGGCGATCGTGCCGAGCTTCTGGGTGCAGACGGGAATCTGGGCCTCCGCCTTGTCCTGGGCCTTGCGACCGGAAGACCGGCCCTGGGCAAGAGCGGACGTCGACGTCAGCGCGAGTGCCGAGATAGCTATGAACGAGACCAGTTTGCGCACGATTATTCCCCCAAAGTGATTTTTCCATGCCGGGCCGGTCCTGATCCGACCCCGCGATCTTTGGCATAGGGGAATGCGTCGTCTTTATCACTCGCCTTTCGCTGCAGCTGACCGATGCTGCTGCGAAACGACAGGTCGAGCGACGAAAGCGACGATCTCGTCGACGGGCGTGCGCCTCAATAGCCCATCAGGGCGAGAACCTCGCGGCGACTTCGTTCGTCTTCCCGGAAGACACCCATCATGCGGCTCGTCGTCATCATCACGCCCGGGGTCCGCACCCCGCGCGCGGTCATGCAGGCATGGCTCGCCTCGATCACGACGGCGACGCCCTGCGGCTCCAGATGCCCCCAAATGCAGTCCGCCACCTCCGCCGTCAGCCGCTCCTGCACCTGGAGCCGCCGCGCATAGCCATGGAGAACCCGCGCGAGCTTGGAGATGCCCACCACCCGATCCTTGGGCAGATAGGCGATCGATGCCTTACCGATGATCGGAGCCAGATGATGCTCGCAGTGGGATTGGAACGGGATGTCCTTCAGCAGCACGATCTCGTCGTAGCCGCCGACCTCCTCGAAGGTGCGGCTGAGATGATGCGCCGGGTCCTCGGCATAGCCCTGCGCATATTCCTTCCAGGCCCGGGCGACGCGGACGGGCGTGTCGAGCAGCCCCTCCCGGTCGGGGTCGTCGCCCGCCCAGCGGATCAGCGTTCGGACCGCCTCGCGGACCTCCTGGGGCACGGCGATTTTTTTGGGCGAGCGGTAAAGATCGCCATCCTCGGGGGTGCTGGTCATCGCGCTTCCCTAGCACGAACGGGTCTCAGCGCCAGAGGATCGTTCCCGTCCTGTGAAAAGTCCCGACGTTCAGGGGCTGACCGGCCGCTCGGTATCTTCCTCATCCTCGATGAGGACATCGTAGATTCCGTAGAGGATGAGGGCCGCGAATGCCGCGCCGAGAGCATATTGCACGACGCCGGGTCCCGTGTTCCGCGTCTCTTGAGCCGTCTGTGCCGATACCGGAGCGACCGCCAGCGCGGACGCGGCCGCGACTAGGCCGAACTTCTTCAGGTCCATCATACCGCCCCCACAATTGGCTGCGAATTGTTGCTTATTGTATGATGTTGCCGATTGTTGCGCAACGACCGAGCCGTGGGCGGAAAATGGTGACCCCGACAGGATTCGAACCTGTGGCCTACTGATTAGGAATCAGTTGCTCTATCCTGCTGAGCTACGGGGCCGACCGGCTGGCTGGTTAAGCCGCACCGCGCTTCCGGTCAATTCTCGCGGCCGGGTTCCAACACCGGGAAGGGCAGCGGCGCGACCTTGATTCCGTCTTCGAGCAAACTGTCGGTTTGTTCCCTGGTGGCCCGCCCGTGAATGGAGCGCGCCTCCGACTCGCCCAGGTGGATGGCCCGCGCCTCGTCGGCGAAGCGGTCGCCGACATAGTCGGAGCCTTCCAGCATCTTCTTCTGCGCCTCGGCCATCTGCGCCATCATCGCTTTCACGGCTGCGGGATTGGACGACAGCATCTCGGTCGGAGCCTCGGCCCGGTTACCCTTGGGCGCCACGCGCGGTGCCATCACCGCCTTTTCGACCTCGCGCGAGCCGCAGACGGGACATTCAACCAGCCCGCGACCGCGCTGATCCTCAAACGCGTCGCTGGATCCGAACCAGCCCTCGAAGACATGGCTCGCCGAGGCGCATTTGAGGTCGAAGACGATCATCGGGCAAGCTCCGGCTCGCCGATGGCACGGCGGTGGCGAATGGCCGGCAACCGGCCGCGCACCGCTTCGACCTCTGCAAGATCGATGTCCGCGAAGCCCACACCCGGCTCGCGCCCCATGTCGAGGAGCACCTTCCCCCACGGATCGACCACCAGCGAGTGGCCGTAGGTTTCGCGCCCATCCTGGTGCCGGCCCGCCTGCGCCGCGGCAATCACGAACGCGCCCGCCTCGATCGCCCGCGCACGCAGCAGCACATGCCAGTGCGCCTCCCCGGTGGGCACGGTGAAGGCGGCCGGAATGCTGAGGACCGTCGCACCCGCATTGCTGAGGGCCCGGTAGAGGTCCGGAAAGCGAAGGTCGTAACAGATGGAGAGGCCCATCACCCCCAGCGGGGTTTCGGCGGCGACGCTGCGCTCGCCCCCGGCATAGGCGGCGGATTCGCGCCAGCTCTCGCCGGTCGGCAGGTCGACGTCGAACAGGTGGATCTTGTCGTACCGCGCCCGGATGGTCCCCTTGTCGTCGATCAGGAAGCCCCGATTGACGAGCCGCCCGTCCGGCCTCGCCTCCTTCAGCGCCAGGGAGCCGAGATGAACCCAGATGCCCTTGTCGCGGGCGGCCGCGAGGACGGCAGCGAGGACCGGATCGGACGCTTCGTCCCTCAGATGCCGTTCGGCCCGTTCCCGATCCCGATCGAGAAGTCCGCTCATCTCCGGGGTGAACAGCATCGCCGCGCCGCCCGCCGCCGCGCCTTCGACCGCGCCGACCAGGTCGCGGGCATTGGCCTCCGGGTCCAGGCCCGTCTGAGCCTGATAAAGGGCGATCCGCATTCAGGCCTCGAGCAATGGGTCGAGCTTGCCGGCGCGGTCGAGCGCGGCAAGGTCATCGAAGCCGCCGATATGACGATCGTCGATGAAGATTTGGGGCACCGTGGTGCGGCCGTTCGCGCGCTGGATCATCTCGGCCCGCTTCTCGCCACCCAGGCTGATGTCATATTCCTCGAAATCCGTTCCCTTCTCCTCCAGCAGCCGCTTGGCCCGGAAGCAGTAGGAGCAGAGCATTTTACTATAGATTTCAACGCGCGCCATGGGACACCCTTCATTCGCCGCGCCCGACTTGTGGCGCCTCACCACCATTGTCAATCGTCCGACCGAACAACCCGCGCCCAGCACAGAATGTTCACCCGCGCTGCCCCAGCCCGCTTCAGCGCCTTGGCACAGGCGTTGGCGGTGGCGCCGGTCGTGTAGACATCGTCGATAAGGAGCACGGAGCGGCCTTTCACGCGCGTCTTCGCCTTTTCGCCGAGGCGGAAGGCGCCCCGTACGACCAGCGCGCGCTCGCGCCGCCCCTTGCCCTTGAGCCTGGGCGTCGCCTTCACCCGCTCGATCAGCGCCAGATCGGTCCCAAGACCGGTGCGGCGGCCGAGCGCGGAGGCGATCAGCGCGGCCTGATTGTAGCCACGCTTCCAGATCCGCCAGCGGTGGAGCGGCACCGGGGCGAGGATCGCGTCGCCATCTTCGCCATCGACGTGACGACGCATGAAATGGGCGAGCGTCTCCGCCACGCCCGGCCGGCCGCTATATTTGAGCTTCAGCACCACCCTTCGGGCAATTTCTCCATAAGCGACGGCGGCGCGGAGGCGGTCGAAGGCAGGCGGCTCGGCCAGGCAGGCGGCGCACTCGGCGTCTGCCCCGGGATCATAGTCGAATGGGAGGCCGCACCGGGCGCAGCAAGGCTCGCCGAGGAAATGAAGCTGCTGCCAGCAGTGAAGGCAGAAGCGATGCACATCCTCCGCCACCGTGCCGCAACCGGGACATCGCGGCGGCAGCCCGAAATCCAGGATCTGGCGGACGGCGCCCCTTGCCGCTGTCACCGCGCTCTGCATCAATCTCTTGTTCCCCAGCCGCGTCCGCTGCACAAGCCCGGCCGTGGACCCCGACCTTCCCTTCGACCGCCGCCTCCGCCGCCTCCGCCGCGACCGCGCCGCCCGCACCTCAGCCGGTGCCGATTATCTTCACCGCTTGGCGGCGGAGGAGCTGCTCGAGCGGCTGGACTGGGTGAAGCGCGACTTTAGCGATGCGCTCGACCTCGGCTGCGGCGACGGCTTCCTCTCGCAGCAGCTTCGCGAGCGGGGACTCAAGGTCGTATCGGCAGACGCCGGCGAGGCGTTCGCGCGCGGCGCGGCGGGCGTGCAGTGCGACGAGGATCGCCTCCCCTTCGGCGACGGCGCATTCGACCTGGTCATGTCCGTCGGCGTGCTCGACAGCGTCAACGACCTCCCGGGCGCGCTGACGCTGATCCGCCGAATACTTCGTCCGGACGGCCTATTCCTCGCCGCCTTCACCGGAGCCGGAAGCCTGCCGCGCCTCAGGAGCGCGATGAACGCGGCCGAAGACGCGGAGGGCCACGGCTCTGCCCCGCGCATCCATCCCCAGATCGACGTGCGGGCGGCGGGCGACCTCCTTACCCGCGCCGGCTTCACCCTGCCCGTGGCGGACACCGAAGGCATCGACATCCGCTTTTCCAGCTTCGCCGGCCTGATCCGTGATCTGAGAGCGATGGGGGCGACCAACATCCTCGCCTCGCGGTCAAGGCGGCCGATCGGCCGTCACGGCCTCGCCGCGGCAACGGCCGATTTCGCCCGGCACGCCGACACGACCGCCAAGACGACCGAGCATTTCGAGATACTCTACCTAACCGCCTGGTCCCCCTCGCCCGACCAGCCAAAACCCGCCCGCCGCGGCAGCGCCACCGCCTCGCTGGCGAGGGCGCTCAAAAAGCCGGGATAAGAACTTCGAGGAGGCGGACCAGCGGCACGTCGGCGGGCGGCATGGCAAGCGACCGCATCTCCTCCGGGCGGGCCCATTTGAGCCCGGCGGCGTCGAGCGGCCGCGGCTCGCCATGCCATTCGCGGCAAAGATAGAGCAGAAGGAGCATGTGGCGCCCGGCGACGTCGGCGCTCGCGAAGGTCGCCGGCGCGAGATGCGCCGCGTCGGTGTCGATCCCGAGTTCTTCTTTCAACTCCCGGGTTAGAGCGGTCTCGGGGAGTTCGCCCTGTTCCACCTTGCCGCCGGGAAATTCCCAGAGACCGGCCATGGAGCGCCCGGGCGAACGCTGCTGCAGCAGAACCCGCCCATCGCCGTCGACGAGCGCCGCCGCCACCACCGTCATTGTCGGATTATTTTCCACCGATCACCCTCTTGGTAGGATTTGATTAACGACGGCAGGGATATTCGTGCCGAGGTTAGGACATTTTTGTTCCTCACCTGCGGGGTAGGAAATGGCACACCGGACATCAACACTGCTGATCGACGAGCGCGGCGCGACCGCCGTCGAATATGGGCTGATCGTCTCGCTGATAGTGATCGCGATGATCGGGGCCCTGCTGCAGGTCGCTGGTACCACCACCGAGATGTGGAACAATGTCTCGGACGCAGTCGTCGATGCCAGCCAGTAACAATCTCCCGCATTAACATTTTGAAAACTTCTCGCACCTAAAACCGGAGACTGCTCGCCTCCCGAGCTAAGGACAGGAAGGCGGCATGGAAGTGTGGACTTCCAGAGCGATGGAACAGGAGACCGGAAATGAAGATTTTTCGCAAATTGCTGAATAATGAAAAGGGCGCCACCGCGATCGAATACGGCCTCATCGCCGCTCTGATCGCCGTCGCTGCCATTACCGCCATGTCTGGCCTGGGTGAACAGCTCGGCAATACCTTTAACGAGGTCAACACCACGATGGCTACCGGCCAGCCCCAGTAAGGTTTGACCGCAGAACGATCGGGCGGCGGAACCTGGTTTCGCCGCCCTTTTCTTTTATCGATTTCCGTAGACGACCAGCTTTACCTTGCTTCCGGGCGTCAATTGGCTGTTGGCGCTGAGCGAGTTCAGCACCAGGAAGCGCTCCAGCTTATAGTCGTCATAGGCCATGCGGCTCGCGAGCGACTGTACGGTGTCGCCGGAACGCACCGTCACGACATCGATGACTCGCGGCCGGATCGACGCCGCTTCACTGGCGCTCAGCCGGTCGAGCGAACCCACCATCGAGGTGAACGGTCCGATGCCGCTCCCGGCCGGCGTGATCATCGCGAAATGATAGACGGTGTCGGGATCCCATTGATAGGCGAAGACCGTCACGTCCAGCTGCCCCTGGCTCGTATTGGCGCGCGCGGTCGAATAGGCGGCGGGAATGCCGTTGACGCTGGTCGACTGCGGCGGCGGGAAATTGATCTGGCCCTGCCCGCCGGCAAGGGCCTGGAAAACTTGGCCGATATAGGATCCCAGGCCGCCGGTGAACGCTCCACCCGAAAATTGCGCCTGGCCGTTAGAGCCGGTGATGCTGACCGCCCGGCTACCGTTCTGGATGCCGAATCCCTGCGGCACCGAGAAGGCGAGACGGAGGTCCGGGTGCAGGAAGCGGTTCCCGCGCACCACGCCCTGGGCGGGATCGTCGTCCCAGATCATGCCGTCTACGGCGTTGAGCAACTGGTCTCTATTGCGAATACCTGTGCCCGCCGACTGAACTTGCCCGGCGAGCGCGGTGGCGCGGTTGACACGATCCTCGCTCAAGGGATGGGTGCGGGCCCAGCTCGGCACCGAGCGCTGGTCCTGGCCGGCGATGCGGTTGTCTAAATTCTCGGCCGCGCCGAGCGAGGCGAGCAGGCTGGCCGAGGCATCGGCGTCGTATCCCGCGGCCGACATGTATCGGATGCCAAGCGCATCGGCCTCATATTCCTGCTCGCGCGAATAGCTGAGGAACAGGCCCTGCCCCACCGTCCCGGCGAGCTGGGCGAGATCACCCGAGCCGGTGAGGATGCCGACCGCCAATGCGCCCAGCTGCGTAAGAAGGCCCCTGTTCTGGCGCCCGCGCGAATGATCGGCGGCGATATGGCCGATCTCGTGGCCGAGCACCGAGGCGAGCTCCGCCTCGTCGTCCATGAGGCCGAGAAGCTGGCGCGTAATGTAGACATAGCCGCCCGGAACGGCGAAGGCGTTGAGGACCGGCGAGTTCAAAGTGGTGATCGTATAGGCGCCGCTGCCGCCCCCCTGAATGCCGGATTGCGCCGCGACCTTGCTTCCCACCGCCGCGACATAAGCGCTGCGATTGGCATCGACGGTGCCCCCGAACTCCGCCACCACCTGAGGATGTTGCTGCGCCGCCGCCTGCTGCGCATTCTGCGAGATAGAGCGGCTCCCGGGATCTCCGGTAAGACCTCCGGCGGCGCAGCCGATGGTTGCAAGCGAGGCGCCGAGCGCCAGCAGCATCTTGAGTTTCATGGGATCGTACTCCTGTTCGCCGGAACGATAGCGTTCCGAAATGAACACGGAATAGCCGGCGAGGTTCCGCCGGCTGCATGAGCCGGCGCGGGAGGCTAGCTGATCGCCAGGAACTTGGCCCGCCGCTGGGCGCGCACTTCCTCGGGGGAGAGCCGCGAAAGCTGATCGAGCTCCTCGCCGATCGCGGAACCCAGCATGGCGATTGCTTCGGCCGCGGAGCGATGGGCACCGCCCAGGGGCTCCGGGACGATCCGATCGATGACGCCCAGCTCCCTGAGGTCGCCTGCCGTCACGCGCATCGCCTCGGCCGCATCCGCCGCCTTCTCGGCCGTGCGCCACAGGATGGAGGCACAGCCCTCGGGCGAGATCACGGCATAGACCGAATGCTCAAGCATCAGCACCCGATTGGCGGCGGCAAGGGCAATGGCCCCGCCCGACCCGCCCTCGCCCACGACCGCGGCGACGACGGGAACCGAAAGGGCGAGACAGACTTCGGTCGAGCGGGCGATGGCTTCCGCCTGTCCTCGCTCCTCGGCCTGGACGCCGGGAAAGGCCCCGGGCGTGTCGACCAGCGTCACCACCGGCAGGCCGAAGCGGTCGGCGAGCTGCATCAGGCGGATCGCCTTGCGATAACCCTCCGGCTTGGCCATCCCGAAATTATGCTTGAGGCGGCTGGCGGTATCGTCGCCTTTCTCATGGCCGATCAGGAGGATCTTGCGGCCGTTCAGCTTGCCGAGGCCGCCGATGATCGCCTGGTCGTCGCCGAAGGCGCGGTCCCCGGCCAACGGCACGAAATTGTCGACAAGTCCGGCGACATAATCCTTGAAATGCGGCCGTTCCGGGTGACGGGCGACCTGCGTCTTCTGCCAGGGCGTCAGCCGGCCGTAAGTGTCGCGCAACAGCTTTTCGGATTTCGCCTGAAGCTTCTCGATTTCGGAATCGATGTTGAGCTCGCCGGCATCGGCAGTTTCGCGCAGTTCGCGCACGCGCGCGTCCAGCTCCGCAATCGGTTTTTCGAAATCGAGAAAGGTCGCCATGAACCGGGCGGGTTAGGTGGCTTTGCGCCTGTCGTCAACGAGCGGGTGGCGGCTGTTGACCAGCTCGACCAGCCGCCGGCTGTCGACATGGGTGTAGATTTGGGTGGTGGCAATGTCGGCATGGCCGAGCAGCATCTGCAGCGCGCGCAGGTCCGCGCCGCCTTCCAGCAAATGGGTCGCAAAGGCATGGCGAAGGACGTGCGGGCTGATGCGGTCCGGCGGAATGCCCGCGTCGGCGGCGAGCGCCTTCAGCAGTTGATACAGCCGGACGCGGCTCAGATGCTTCTTGCCCGACGGGAAGAGCCAAGGCGACTCCCTCGGCACCAGCGCCACCCATTCGGCCACCGCGGCACGTGCGCGATCGGAGATCGGCACGAGCCGCTCCCGCCCGCCCTTGCCGCGCAGGATCAGGAACGGCTTGTCGGGCGAGACCGCGTTGCGCGGCAGCGAGACGAGCTCGGTGGCGCGCAGGCCCGATCCGTAAAGCAGCTCGATCAGGGCGGCGAGGCGCAGAGCGGGTCCATCCTGCCCGCTGCCCTTGCGGCGGTCTATCTCCCGGAAAAGCGCATCGACGGAAGCATGGTCGAGGACCTTCGGGATCGGACGCTCGCTGGCGGGCCGTGGGAGCGCGGCCGAGGGATCGTCGGCACGCAAGCCCTCGTCGGCCAGGAACGCATAGAACCGTCGCAGTGCCGCCGCCTTGCGGGCGACGGTCCCGCGCTTCAGCGGCAGCCAGGCTTCGCCCAGGCTCTTCAGCCGCTCCGCCGATGCGGAAGCCAGGCGCCCCTCGAGGAGTTCGGACGCGCCGCGCAGGTCCCGCTCATAGGCGAGCAGGGTGTTGCGAGCCGCCCCGGCCTCGGCCGCCATCATCTCGAGGAAGGCGGCGATCAGCTGCCGATCCTCGCCCGCGGCGGTCACAGCCGCGCCAGCGCCTCGGCGGCGATCATCCGCGCATAATAATCGAGGCCGACCTGCCGCAGCGCCCTGACGATGCGGTAGAGGTGCTCGGGTGGAACGCCGCGCCAGCCGCCGGTCTGCATGCCGACGCCGGCGAGCAGCGCGACCGTGCCGGGCTGGCGCGACCGCGCCGCCTGGTCGAGCGCGCGGGTCCACACATTCTCGGCCCCGAGTTGAAGGTCCAGCTCCCCCGCGAGTCCGCCATCGGCCTCGATCCGGCCCAGTCCGGCGAGCGCCGCCACCAGCATCTTCGATTTCAGCCGATCTTCGCCGTCATCGCGATTCAGGAAGGCTTCAATGCGGCCCGAGGAGATGTCGACCGTCGGGCGCTCCGAAGCGACCGCGAGCAGCGCCCAGGCGCCGTCGGCCTCGGCATCGTCCATCGCTCCGACGACATTGCCCCATCGCGCCGCCCGTTCGTCATAGCCGGCGGTGAGCATCGACGCGATGAGGTCCTCGGCGTCGCCGGCGAGTGCTTCGTTCGGCGTCATCCGGGCCGCGGCCGATGCGGTGAGGATACGGCGTGCGTGGCGCTGGACCGGGGTTTCGGCTTCCGTCCACAAGCCCCGCATCGCCGTCATGCGTGCCTGCAGCGTCGGCGCCGCATAGGCCTGGCGAAGACGCCCACCGACCGATTCGGTGATTTCCGAGGGGTCGGTCGTGTCCGCGATCAAGCTGTACATCTCGACCAGCGAGGCGTTGGAGAAGACGCCGAGCGACGCCGCCCAGTCCGCCGCCTGCAATCTCTGGTCGATCGGCAGCATCGGCGCCCGCGCCTTCCACGCACGCACATGCGGCCCGGCGAGGTTCATCAGCCGGTCCGGCACCTCGATTCCGGTGGCGCTGGCGAGACCGAAACGCCAGCTGTTGAGCGCATCGACATTCTCCCATTCGATGGTGACCGCGCGCCGGGTGTTGGTGCCGGCGCCGATCACCTTCTCGGCAAGGCTGACGTCGATGCCGCCGGCCCGCCCGCGGCTCCGCGCCCGGTCGATGAGTTCGCTCGCCCGGCTGGGCTCGCCGGCCAATGCCGCGCACATCGCATCGCCCAGCACCCAGACCGGCTCGTCCGACGTCTCCCGGCCCGGCTCGATCAAGGGACAAAGGCCCGCCGGATCGGCCCCGGCGAGAGAGGTCTGCACGGCGATGGCGAACATCTTGGGCGTGAACCGGTCGACGTCGATGGCCTGGGTCAGCATGCGCGCCCCGTCGGCCTCGCCCATCCGCAGCAGAAGCCATGCCCGCTCGGCGACCCAGTCGACCGGATGGACGTGGGAGGGCGCCGGCACGCGGGACAGCAGCGCGCGCCGCAACAGGATCGACGTCCAGCGCGAGGGCAGCGGCGCGTCGAGGCGGCGCATCAGTGTGGAGAGATAGCGGCCATTGGCATCGCCGAACGCGCCCGTGCCCAGCCCCCAGGCGCGGGGTCCCAGCGGTCCCACGATATCGACCGGCCGTCGCGACGCGTCCGGAATCTCGATCGGCTCGGGCAGGTCCAGTGCTTCTTCGAGCGATTGCAGTTCCTCCTCGCCGGGCGCCAGCGAGGGCGACGACACCAGCGGCACGTCAGACGTGGGCGGCGGCGTGCCCGGAGGCGGTGTGGGCGGCTGCTCGACCGGCGGCGGCAGGGCCTCGGGATCGCCGAAGCCCGGGGGCAGCAGCGATTCGGGCGCCTCCTGGCCGATGGCCGGGATGGCGAGGCCGAGCGCCGCGGCGCCGCCGAGGAGGAGAAGCTTAGTCCGCCAGCGCTTCATTGGTCACGTCCTGCTCGATTCGCGTGGTCGCGACCTCGGTGTCGACGGTGGAAAGATAGAAGGTGCCGCCGATGATCAGGACGAGCAGGATGACGAGGATCGTGGGAAGCGGCGACCGGCGCCGCCGGGGAGGAGAGAGTCTGTTGCGCATGGCGGGCCTTTTGCCCCAGGCATGCGCTCCATGTATAGCCCCGGCGAAATGCCCAAGGCCGCGCCCCTTTCGGACCGATCGATCGTCCTTGTCGGCCTGATGGGAGCCGGAAAATCGACCGTCGGCAAGCGCCTGGCGCGAAGGCTCGGCCTTCCCTTCGTCGATTCCGACGAAGAAATCGAGCGAGCGGCCGACCGCAGCATCTCCGAAATCTTCGATCATTTCGGCGAAGGCAGCTTCCGCGACGGCGAGCGGCGAGTGATCGCGCGGCTGATCGAAGGGCCGCCCAAGGTCATCGCAACCGGCGGCGGCGCTTTCATCAACGACGAGACGCGGGCGATGATCCTGGAGCGCTGCGTCGCCATCTGGCTCGACGCCGACGTGGAGACGCTCAGCGCACGGGTCTCGCGGCGCGATCACCGGCCGCTGCTGAGGGACAAGGAGCCCGGCCCGATCCTGCAAAGGCTCGCGAGCGCGCGAAACCCCATCTACGCCGAGGCGCACCTCCACATCCATAGCGCGCCGGCGCCGCACGAGCGCACGGTCCAGCGCATCGTCGAGGCGCTGGCGAAGTGGAAGGCGACGCCTTGAGGCGTGCCCAGGTGATCGCGGACGTTCGCGCGTTCCTCGATTCCGGGGGTGGTTAGACCGGGTCGGCGTCGTCGAGCGGATTGTCCGGGCGGAACATGCGCTCCTTCAGCGTGTGGAGGTCGCCCGACTTGCTTTGCTCCTCCAGGCGTTCCCGGTCCCGATCGCGATAGGCGCGCTCCACCCGCGCCACTTCCTCCTCCGGAAGGCCGAGCTGGCCGAGCGCCTCCCTGCCCATGAGGATGGCCGATTCGAACACCTCCCGGTAGGCGCCGGAGAGATCGAGCCCGTCGAGATCCATGAGATGCCTGCGGTCGAAGGCGCGGACGAACACTGCCGCCTGCGGAAAGGCTTCGAGGATGGGCTCCAGCCGCGCTTTGCCGAGCCGGATCCCGTCATGGCAGAAGAGCAGCGCCCGCGCCTCGGCGGCGCCGGCGGAGCGCAGCAGGTCGAGCCGCGTGCCGTCGCCATAATAGACCTTCATGCCGAAGGCGCCGCTGGCCTCGATCTGCTCGGGCCGGGAATCGATCAGGGTGACACCGATTCCTTTCGCCATCAGCATCTGCGCCACGGTCTGGCCGAAGCGACCATAGCCTATGACGATCGCGCCCGCTTCTGGGGAGGCTTCCGGCCCCTCCAGCCCGGCATCCTCGCGGCCGCCGGCGCGGCGATCCATCCAGTCGTTGAACTTCATCAAAAAGGGCGTCGAAGCCATCGAGATGGTGACGATGGCGCCGAACAGGCTGGCGGCTTCGGTGGCGATGAGCATCGCCGACTGGGCGGCTGCGAACAGCACGAAGCCGAACTCGCCGCCCTGGCTCAGGAGCAGGCCGAGCTTCACCGCCCGCCGATTGTCCATGCCGAACATTCTCGCCAGCGCGAACAGCACGGCCGCCTTCACGGCGATCAACGCCAGCGCCATGCCGATGACGAAGCCGGGGCGGCTGGCGATGGCGCCGATGTCGAGCATCATGCCGACCGCGACGAAGAACAGGCCGAGCAGGATCGATCGGAACGGCTCGATGTCCGCTTCGAGCTCGTGGCGGTAGGGCGAGTCGGCCAGCATCACGCCGGCGACGAAGGCGCCGAGGGCGGTGGAGAGGTGCAGTGCCTCCATCACCGCGGCGCTGGCGAGAACGGTGAACAGTCCGGCGACGACGAACAGCTCCCGCTCGCTGACCCGGCCGACGATCCGGAACAGCGGATTGATGATGAACCGGCCGGCGAGGACGAGCCCGACGATCGCGGCGACGGTATAGATGCCGAGCAGCCAGCCAGGCGGCGTCGAGGGATCGGCCGGCGCGCGGGACAGCGCCGCGATGATGGTGATGAGCGGGACGATCGAGAGATCCTGGAACAGCAGGATCGAGAAGGCGCGCTCCCCCGTCGGACCATGGATGTCGCCCGAGGAACGAAGGCTCGGCAGCACCTGCGCGGTGGATGAGAGGGCGAGCGGCAGGCCGATGGCGAGCGAAGCCGCGAGCGTGAAGCCGGTCGCGACATAGACGAGGCCGGTGAGAGCCAGGCCGGTGACGACGACCTGCAGCAGGCCGAACCCGAATATGTCCTGCTTCAATCGCCACAGGCGGCTCGGATTGAGTTCCAGGCCAACCAGGAAGAGCAGCAGCACGATCCCGAAATCGGCGATGTGCAGCATCGCCTCGCCGGCGTTGACGAGGCCGAGACCGTCGGGTCCGACCAGCGCTCCGGCGACGAGATAGCCGAGCACGGCGCCGAGGCCGAAGCGGCGGAACAGGGTGACGAACAGCATCGCCGCCCCGAGCAGGATGACTCCGTCGCGGAGAACAAGCGCGGTGGCTTCGACGGCAACCTGCTCGACCGGAGCGGTCGCCGGCCCCATCAGCGCGAGGCTTCCGCCGCCGCTTCGGCCACCGCCTCGAACGCGAGGAGGATGGAGGGATGCCTCGCCTTATAGGCCCGCGCCCCGCTGAAGATGTCGAGCCCCGGCCATTCGCCAGGATCGGCCCGCTCGCCGCGCAGATAGCCGGCCAACGCATTACGGGCCTCGTCCAGCTCGCGGGGCCCACGGCCCAGCGCGGCAGCTCCCATCAGGGCGGCCGAGGCCTGGCCGAGTGCGCAGGCCTTCACCTCCTGCCCCAGCGCCGCCACGCGCCCTTCCTCGTCCAGCACCACGTCCACCGCCACCCAGCTGCCGCAGACAGGCGAGCGCTTCTCGGAGCTCGCCTGCGGCTGATCGAGGCGGCCGAGATGGGGTATCGAAGCGGCGAGCCGCAATATGTCCCGGTTATAGAGGGTCGTAGCCATCAAGCGGGCATATAAGGTCGCGAGGACCCGAGCGCATCCGCTTTCCGTATCAGGCGCGCCGCCAGGTCGTCCCCGTCGGGCCGTCTTCCAGGAGAATGCCCTCGCCGGCAAGGTCGGCACGGATCCGGTCGGCCTCGGCATAGTCCTTCCGGCGCTTGGCCTCGGCCCGGGCCTCGATCAGTCCGTCGATGCGGGTGTCGCCCTCTCCCTGGAACCAGGCCGCCGCGCTGTCGGCGAGCAGCCCCAGGAGCGCCGCGCTCGCGCGAAGCGTGGCCGGATCGTCGATCGCCGCCAGGCGCGAAAGGGCGAGCGGTGTGTTGAGGTCGTCGGCGATCGCCTCGACGACGCCGGCATCGGCCTCGCCAGGCGCCGCATCCGCCGCCGCTCGATACAGCCGGTCGAGCGTCGCCTTGCTCTGGGCGATGAGCTGCGACGACCATTCGAGCGGCTGGCGGTAATGGGCGGAGAGCAAGGCGAGGCGCAGCGTCTCGCCCCTGTGCCCCTCATCCAGCAGCTCGGCGACGGTGACGACATTGCCGAGGCTCTTCGACATCTTCTCGCCGCCGGCCATGGAGAGGAAGCCGTTGTGAAGCCAGTAGCGGGCGAGCGGCGCGCCGCCATGGGCGCAGCGGCTCTGGGCGATCTCATTCTCGTGGTGCGGGAAGATGAGATCGAGGCCGCCGGCATGGATGTCGATCGTCTGCCCGAGATGCGCCTCGATCATGGCCGAGCATTCGATGTGCCAGCCGGGACGCCCCCTCCCCCACGGGCTGTCCCAGCCGATCACTCCGGGCTGCGACGGCTTCCACAGCACGAAGTCGGCCGGGTCCTTCTTGTAGGTCGCGATCTCGACCCGCGCGCCGGCGATCATCGCCTCGCGGTCGCGCCGCCCGAGCGCGCCGTAATCGGGATCGCTCGGCACATGGAACAGGACGTGCCCGTCCGCTTCATAGGCGTGGCCGGCCTCGATCAGCCGGGCGATCATCGAGATCATCTCGCCGACATTCTCGGTGGCCCTGGGCGCCAGCGTCGGCGGCCGAACGCCGAGCGCCCCCATGTCGGCCAGGTAGAAATCCTCGTAGCGGGCGGTGATGACCGACGGATCGACAGCCTCGGCTTCGGCGGCGGCGATGATCTTGTCGTCGACGTCGGTGACGTTGCGGGCATAGACGAGGCTGTCCTCGCCATAGCGGTGACGCAGCAGGCGGGCGAGGACGTCGAACACCACCGCCGGCCGCGCATTGCCGATATGAGCGCGGTTGTAGACGGTGGGGCCGCAGACGTAGAGGGTCACGCGACTGGGATCGAGGGGCTCGAACAGCCGCTTCTCGCGCGCCATGGTGTCGTGGAGCCGGATTTCGGTCATTCCGCCGCCGCCTCCTCGTCCTCGCCGGCCCGGCGGGTCTCGACGAAATCGACGATGGCGCGCCCGCTGGCGTTGAGCAGCGGATAGGTGCGCGAGGCGAGCATCCAGTCCGGCCGCGCGCCGCGGGTCGTGTAGAAGAAATCATAGACGAGGTTTGCGGCGAGGAAGAGCAAAGTCGCGCCGATCAAGCCCTTGAGCACCCCGAAGCCGCCACCCAGAACCCGGTCCACCGGCCCCACGATCGAGTTGCGGGTGGCGCGGCCGATGCGGCGGGCCAGCAGCTTGCCGATGATGAAGACAAGGCCGAACACCAGCGCGAAGGCGAGCACGGCGGCCCCCGACTCCGTCCCGACCGATTCGGTCAGATAGGCGGCGACCGGTTCGTGAAACAGCTTCAGCGCGATGATCGCTCCCACCCAGGCGAAGAGGGAGAGCACCTCCCACACGAAGCCGCGCAGGAATCCGAAGACCAGGCCGCCGCCGACCATAAGCAGCACGAGGATGTCGAGAGCCGTCATGGTTCGCGTGGCTAGATGATCCCGCCGCGAATGAGAAGCGGGGACCTGTCCAAGGCTTTCAGCGGCCGAGCAGATGGTCGACCAGCTGTCCGAGCGTTCGAAAACCGGTCAGGGCCATGGCGCTTTTGTCCGCCGGCAGCGAGGCCGGAACGAGCGCACGTTCGAAGCCAAGCTTGGCCGACTCCTTGAGCCGGAGCGCGCCGTGAGCGACGGGTCGAAGTTCGCCGGAGAGGGCGACTTCGCCGAACGCCACCGTCTCGGGCGGCACCGGCCGCTCGGCGAGCGCCGACACCAGCGCCGCCGCCACGGCGAGATCGGCGGCGGGATCGCTGACGCGGTAGCCGCCGGCGATGTTCAAATAGACTTCGGCGGTGGAGAAGCTGAGGCCGCAGCGTGCCTCCAGCACGGCGAGAATCATGGCCAGCCGGCCCGAATCCCAGCCGACCACCGCCCGGCGCGGCGTAGCCCCGCTGGCGAGCCGCACCGTCAGCGCCTGGATTTCGACCAGCACAGGCCGCGTTCCCTCCAGCGCCGGGAACACCGTCGCCCCCGACACCGCCTCGCCGCGATGGGTCAGGAACAGCGCGGACGGATTGGAGACCTCCTCCAGCCCCTCCTCCTGCATGGAGAAGACGCCGATCTCGTCGGTGCCGCCGAAGCGGTTCTTGGCGGCGCGGAGGATGCGATATTGGTGGCTGCGCTCGCCCTCGAAGGAGAGCACCGTGTCGACCATATGCTCCAGTACGCGCGGCCCCGCGATCGAGCCGTCCTTGGTCACATGCCCGACCAGCACCAGCGCCGTCCCCGTCTCCTTGGCGTAGCGGATCAGCTCATGCGCCGAGGCGCGCACCTGGCTGACCGTCCCCGGCGCCCCTTCGATGAGGTCGCTGTGCATCGTCTGGATCGAATCGATGACGAGCAGCGCCGGCGCGCCGGAATCGCCCAGCGTCGTCAGTATGTCGCGGACAGAGGTCGCGGCGGCGAGCTTCACCGGCGCCGAGCCTAACCCCAGGCGACGAGCCCGCAGGCGCACCTGGTCGGCCGCTTCCTCGCCCGAGATATAGGCGACCGGCAGCCCGCGCGCGGCGATATTGGCGGCCGCCTGGAGCAGCAGCGTCGACTTGCCGATGCCCGGATCGCCGCCGATCAGGGTGGCGGAGCCGGACACCAGTCCGCCACCGAGCGCGCGGTCCAGCTCCTTGATCCCGGTGCTCGTGCGGGGCGGCAGCGCTACATCGGCATCGAGGCCGACCAGCTCGACCGCTCGACCGCCGGTGCGGAGGTCGTGGCGGGCGGAAAAGGGCGTGACGACGGCGGTCGTATCCTCGACGAGCGTGTTCCATTCGGCGCAATCGGGGCATTGGCCCTGCCATCGGTTGCTCACCGACCCGCAGGCCTGACAGACAAATCGTTTGCGTGGCTTGGCCATGAGGCTAGGCGTAGCGACCGGGCCGCCGCGCGACCAGCCCGATTTGCGGCACGCCAGCCCCACTCCCGGAACGCCTTTCCGCCCGCCGGCATTGACGGCAGGAGCGCAACCCCTCCAGAAGCCAGCCTGAATGATCGTCGTCGCCAGCTACAACATCCGCAAAGCCATCGGCACCGACAGGCGACGCCGGCCCGAGCGCACGATCGAGGTGCTGAACGAGCTGGATGCCGACGTGGTCGCGCTCCAGGAGGCGGACCGGCGCTTCGGCCCCCGTCTGTCGGCACTGCCGCCGCACATGATCGAGGAGCACAGCGACTATAAACCGGTGCCGTTCGAGGCGCGGAGCGGAAGCCTGGGCTGGCACGGCAACGCCATCCTCGTCAGAAAATCGGTCGAGATCGTCGGCCATGAGCTGGTCCACCTGCCGTCGCTGGAGCCGCGCGGGGCCGTGCTGGCCGATGTCCGCGTTGAGGGAGTCGAGCTTCGCGTGGTCGGCATGCATCTCGATCTGTCTGGCTTGTGGCGGCGGCGGCAAGCGCATGCCATCCTCTCCCACCTGGAGGCCCGCGACGGCGAGCCGCCGTCCGTGCTGATGGGCGACCTCAACGAATGGAGCGCCCATGGCGGCTGCCTGCGCGACTTTGCCCACAACCATCGCTTCGCCCATTGCGGGAAGAGCTTCCATTCCCGACGCCCGATCGCCCAGCTCGACCGGATCATGGTCGACGACGGCCTGGAAATCGTGGAAAGCGGCGCGCATCGCAGCCTGACGGCCCGGAAAGCTTCCGATCACCTCCCCATCTGGGCGCGAGTGAAGCCGGGTTAGACCCCCTCGTCATCGCGAGAAGCGAAGCGACGAAGCAATCCAGGCCTGCACCTCCACAGCGCTGGATTGCTTCGCTTCGCTCGCAATGACGAGGTGCGTTACGACGTGCCCGAAAATGCCGTTTCCGAGCTGTCGTCCAGCTCGTCCAGCTCAAGCCAGTCGCGCGACTCGAGCCCGTAGACCATGTCCATGACCTCGAACTCGAGGCCACCCGGCTGGGCGGTGCCGGAATTCCACAGCGCCACGACGCCGCTCTTCTTCTTCGGATCGAACAGGATCAGCGAGCGGTAGCCGGTAACGCCGCCGCGATGGCCTATGAGCCGGTGCCCGGCATAGTCGTAGATGCGCCAGCCGAGGCCATATTCGGCCTGCTTCAGCCGCTCGGCGAACTCGCGCATGCGCCGCTCCTCGCCCGGCGTGTTGGCGCGGGCACGCTGCACGGCCTGCAGCACGTCCTTCGACAGAACGTCCGGATCGCGGCCCATCTGCGCCAGCATCCAGATCGTCAGGTCCTTGATGGAGGAATTGACGCCGCCCGCCGCCGGCACGCGATAGTAGGAATCGGTCACTTCCACCGGCTTCGAATTCTTGCCGCCGCGATGGGGCCGGGCCCAGCTTTCGGCCTGCATCAGCCCCTCGCGGGTAAGGGTAGCGCTGCGCATCCCCAGCGGCAGGAAGAGCTGCTCGCGAACCGCCTGCTGATAGGTCGTGCCGGTCGCCTTCTCGACGACTTCGCTCGCCGCGTCATAGGCGACATTCTGATAGGCATGGCACTGGCCGGGCGGGCAGATCAAATTGAGCGAAGCCAGGCTGGCGCGGAGCTCGGCATCGTCGCGGCCGTCCTCCAGGCTCGAATCATGGGCGTGGGCGAAGAGGCCCAGCTGATGCGAAAGTATGTCGGCGACGGTCGCCCGATGCTCGTTGCCGCCGGGCAGCCGGAGCGAGGCGGACCAGCGGGCGACGGGATCCTCAAGCGACAGCTTTTCCTCATCGGCGAGCTTGGCGACCATGTCGGCCGCGACGCCCTTGGAGAGCGAGGCCCAGCGGAAAACCGTGTCGATCGTCACGGGCTCGTCGCCGCCGGCGACGGTCGTGCCGTAGCCCTTCAGGAAGCGGATGCGGCCATTCTCGACGACGCCGACGGCGAGGCCGACCATATTGTCTTGCTCGGCCAGATGCTGAAGCCGCCGGTCCAGCCGCGCATAATCGACGTCGCTCTTGTCGAACGCCTTTACGTCGATGCCGATTCGCTCCGGCAGCTCGGCCAGTTGGTCCTCGATCGGATCGCCGCCCCCGGCGAACGTGCCTCCGGATGCCGCCATGATGAAGATCGCCAGCAGGACGACGGCGATGGACGCAATCTTGATCCGCCTCGACAGCAGACCTCTCCCAAATCGTTCGTTTCAATATGTCGCACGCCCGGCTCGCCACCGGGACGCCCTGGGGCCGTGATAATCGGATAAGAAAGAAGGTAAAGCGTTAGAACGCGCTGCTTGGCGCAGAAGCCCCAGCGTCTTAGCGCAGAAGCTCCAGCGTCACCTGCGCCTTGCCGGCGCGGATCATCGAGATTTTCTCCGCGGCCGCGCGGGAGATGTCGACGATGCGCCTCTTCACGAACGGACCGCGATCGTTGACGCGGACGACGACGCTCTTGCCGTTGGCCTGGTTGGTGACGCGAAGCTTGGTCCCCATCGGCAGACTGCGATGCGCCGCCGTAAGTTCGCTCGGGTCGAAGATTTCGCCGCTCGCGGTGCGGTTGCCGGCAAGCTCGGCGCCATAATAGCTCGCCTCGCCGTCGGCGAGATGCTCGAATTCCGGTTGGGTCGCTTCCTCGACGACCGCCGTTTCGGCCTCGGGCGCGGGCACGGGGGTGGCGTCGATGGTCTCCACCGCCTCGGCCTCAATCTCCGGCAGGCTGTGGGGAGTATCCGCCTTCACCGGCACCGAACACATCAGACCTACTATCGCCACGGCGACAATAGTTTGCACGCGGCGATGATCGGAATTTGAACTACGCATGACGCAGGCCCCTTAGCTCTGTCCGGGGGCGTAATATCCGCTGGGAACCGAGTCTCGCTCGCGGCGATGGTTCGTTTCGTTTCTGCGGTGAAATATACTAATGGTTAACGGCGCCCGCGGACGTCGTCGGCTCGACAAGCCCCGTCCTTCCTGTCACGTTTCTGGTCATGCGAGAGAAGGAATTGCGGCTGGCGCTGGTCTGTTACGGAGGGATCAGCCTGGCCGTCTACATGCACGGAATCACCAAGGAAATCTGGCGTCTCGCCCGGGCCAGCCAGGCCCATCATGCCGGGGCGCCTTCCGACGGGAGCAGCCAGGACATCTACCGCCGGCTGATCGAAACCATCTCGGACGAATGCGGCATCGAGCTTAGGGTCCTGGTCGACATATTGGCCGGGGCGAGCGCGGGCGGAATCAACGCCATCTTCCTCGCCGACGCGATCTCGACCGGGCACTCGCTGGATCCCCTCACCGAGCTCTGGCTGGACAAGGCCGACGTCGACAGCCTCCTCGATCCCGCCGTTCACCCCGTCTCACGCTTCGCCAAGGCGGCGGCGGTGCCGATCGCCTGGGCCCTGACCGGCCGGAGCGGAACGGTCGACGAGACGGTGGAGCCCGAGCATCGCGAGGAGGTGCGCGCGAAGCTCGCCAATTTCGTCCGCGCCCGCTGGTTCGCACCGCCCTTCGCGGGGCCGGGCTTCACCGGCCTCATTCTCGATGCGCTGGAAGCCATGGCCAAGGGCCCGCGCGGCCCGTCGCTGCTGCCGCACTACCAGCCCCTGGACCTGTTCGTCACCGTCACCGACTTCCACGGCCATCCCGAGCGGCTGCGCCTCAACTCACCGGCCGAGATCGCGGAGACGGAGCATCGCCTTATCCTCTCCTTCCGTGATCGCGGCGGCGAGATCCGCGGCTTGGCCGACGCCGCGGAGCTTGCTTTCGCCGCCCGCGCCACCGCCAGCTTTCCGGGCGCCTTCCCGCCCTTCCGCGTCGGCGAGCTGGACACGGTGCTGAAGGCGCGGGCCCGGGCATGGCCGGGCCGCGACCGCTTCCTGAAGCGCGCCCTCCCCCGCCACGCCGCGATCGGCGAGGCGGACGCCGCCGTGCTGATCGACGGCTCGGTCCTGGCCAACGCGCCTTTCCGTCCGGCCATCGACGCGCTGAAGAGCCGGCCCGCGCGGCGCGAGGTGGACCGGCGCTTCGTCTATATCGATCCCAAGCCCGGCGGACGCAGCGTTCGCCTGACCGGGTCGGACGACGCCGCCGTGCCCGGCTTCTTCACCACCATCTTCGGCGCCCTGTCGGACATCCCGCGCGAGCAGCCGATCCGCGACAATCTCGACGCCATCGAGGAACGCTCGGCCCGCATCCGCCGGCTGCGTCACATCGTCGAGGCGATGCGGCCCGAAGTGGAGGCGGCGATCGAGCGTGCCTTCGGCGCCACGCTCCTCCTCGGCCGACCGACTCCGAGGCGGCTCGCGGCCTGGCGCTCCAAGGCGCAGACGATCGCCTCGCGCGAGGTAGGCTATGCCTATGCCGCCTATGGCCACCTGAAGCTCGCCTCGGTCGTGGACGACATCGCCGCCCATATCCTCCGGCTCGGCGGCGGCGGTAGCCGGCAGCGGCACGAAACCATCAAGCACGCCATATGGCGGGTGGTCGAGGAAACCGGACTCGCGTCGGACGAAGCGATGACGGCGTCGGGCGCGCGGACCGACGTTATCGATTTTTTCCGCCGGTTCGACCTTATCTACCGAACGCGACGATTGCGGCTGCTGGCCCGCCGCCTTGGCCGATTGGACGAGCAACCCGACGCGCCCAGACCGGCGATCGAGGCGGCCCGGCAGACGATTTACGACCTCATCGGCCGCTATCGCGCGCCCGTGGAGACCGATGGCGAAGAGGACCTGTCCATTTTCCAGGCAGCGGCGCAGCAGCCGCGGGAAATCTTGGCGGCGCTGGCCGAACGGCTCGATCTCAAGCAGCGCGACGACGAGGCGGACGAGAGGATCGCCGAGCTGCTCGCCGCCTTCCCCAAGGCGGAGCGGCGCTCGCTCATCCTTACCTATCTGGGTTTTCCCTTCTACGACATCGCCACCCTCCCGCTTCTTCAGGGCGAGGGGTTGGACGAATTCGATCCGGTCAAGGTCGACCGCATCTCCCCCGACGACGCCACCGCCATCCGCGAGGGCGGCGCCGAGGCGACCTTGAAGGGCATCCAGTTCAACAGCTTCGGCGCCTTCTTCAGCCGCGCCTATCGCGAGAACGACTATCTGTGGGGCCGTTTGCACGGCGCCGACCGGCTTATCGACATCGTCGTCTCGACCTTGCCCGAGGGCGTCCACCTGCCGCCTGGCCGCGTCGCGACGCTGAAGCGCGAGGCGTTCCGCGCCATCATCGCCGAGGAGAAGGAGCGGCTGACCGCCATTCCCGTGCTTTTCGAGCAATTGGAGCGGGAGGTGGGCGGCGAAACGGCCGCTGCGGCTTCGGCCAGTTAACGCCTCTGGACGGACCGGTCTTTTTGTTAGACTTAGGCCGAGGGCCCCTGGGGAGAATGGGATGCAGTTCCTGAAAACGCTGTTCTGGGTCGCGCTCGCGGTCATCCTGGTCCTGTTCGCGAGCGTCAACTGGAATGCCGTCACCGTCAAGCTGTGGGGCGGACTGGAAGCGGACATCAAGCTGCCGATCCTGATCCTCGCTTCCTTCCTCCTGGGTTTCCTTCCGATGCTGGTCATCCATCGCGCCCGTCTCTGGAGCCTGAAGCGGCGCCTCGACCTGCATGAGCGGCAGGGTCCCGTCATCCAGTCCGTGCCCGCGGCCCCGACGGCCGGGCCGGCGACGGACGAGCGCACCGCCACCGACAGCACGGTGTGGCCGAATTCATGAGCAGCCCTGTCTATGTCGCCCTCGACACTCCCGATCTCGAAAAGGCCAAGGCGATCGCCGCACGCGTGCGCAATCATGTCGGCGGCATCAAGCTCGGCCTCGAATTCTTTTCCGCCAACGGCCGCCAGGGCATTCGCGAGATGGCGGAGCTGGACCTCCCCATCTTCCTGGACCTCAAATTCCACGACATCCCCAACACGGTTGCCAAGGCGATCCAGGCGCTGAGGCCGCTGGAGCCGGCGATCCTGACCGTCCACGCCGCCGGCGGCCGCGCCATGCTGGAGGACGCCAAGGCCGCCGCGCCCTCGGGCACCAAGGTGGTGGCGGTGACGGTGCTTACCAGCCTCGACGAGCACGATCTCGGCTCGATCGGCGTTCCCGACGATCCGCACGCGCAGGTCGAACGGCTGACCGACCTTGCCCAGAGGTCCGGCGTCGACGGCGTCGTCTGCTCCGGCAATGAAGTGGCGGCGGCCAGGGCGCTCTGGCCCGACGGCTTCTTCGTCGTCCCCGGCGTCCGGCCGTCCGACGGCCACAGCGCCGACCAGAAGCGCATCATGACTCCCCGCGCGGCGCTCGATGCCGGCGCCTCGATCCTCGTCATCGGCCGTCCGATCACGCAGGCGAAGAATCCCGTCAAGGCTGCGCGAGCGATCGAAGCGACGCTGTAACTGGACAAAGGCGGCGGCATGTTCCATCCGCGCGGCGGAAGGAGAATCCCGCATGAGCTGGCTCACCCGCGTCCGCCAGAGCATCCCATTCCTGCCCAAGCGCGAAACGCCGGACAATCTCTGGCACAAGTGCCGCAGCTGCGAAGCCATGATCTTCAACAAGGAATGGGAAGAGAACGACAAGGTCTGCCCGCGCTGCGAGCATCATGACCGCATCGGGCCGCGTCAGCGCTTCGAGCGGCTGTTCGACCCCGGCTATTCGATGCTGCCGCCGCCGGCGGTGCGCGAAGACCCGCTGAAGTTCCGCGACAGCAAGAAATATACGGACCGCATCAAGGCAGCCCGCCAGGCGACCGGGGAGACCGACGCCCTGGTCAACGCGCGCGGCACGATCGAAGGGCAGCGCGCCGTGGTCGGCGTCCAGGATTTCGCCTTCATGGGCGGATCGATGGGTCTCGCCGTCGGCGCCACCTTCGTCGCCGGCGTCCGCGCCGCGATCCAGGACCGTTGCCCCTACATCATCTTCACCGCGGCGGGCGGGGCACGCATGCAGGAGGGCATCCTCTCCCTCATGCAGATGCCCAAGACCACCGTCGCCATCGCCGAGCTCAAGGAAGCGGGCCTGCCCTATATCGTCGTCCTTACCGATCCGACGACCGGCGGCGTCACGGCTTCCTACGCGATGCTGGGCGACGTCCATATCTCGGAGCCGAATGCCCTCATCGGCTTCGCCGGCCAGCGCGTCATCGAATCCACGATCCGCGAGAAGCTCCCCGAGGGCTTCCAGCGCGCCGAATATCTGCTGGATCACGGCATGATCGACATGGTCGTTCACCGCAGGGACCTGCGCCAACGTCTCGCGCAGCTCATCGACTATCTGACGCCGAGGCAAGAAGCGGCGTAAAGAGGTCCGTCATGCTGAACCAGTTTCAGCATCCATCCGTCCACCCCGTCGAATTCGACGCGATGGGCCCTGACGCAACTTCAGGTGACGGCCGTGGCCGACAAGGCAACTTCGGATAACCCCCTCGTCCAGCGCCAGCTCGACCGGCTCGCCGCCCTGTCTCCCGGCGCGGACGTGTTGGGGCTGGAGCGGATCAGCGCGCTTCTCGCCCGCGTCGGCAATCCCGAGCGCAGCCTTCCGCCCGTCTTCCATGTCGCCGGGACCAACGGCAAGGGCTCGACCTGCGCCTTCCTCCGCGCCGCCGTCGAAGCCTCCGGCCTCAAGGCGCATGTCTACACCAGTCCCCACCTTGTCCGTTTCAACGAGCGGATACGCCTGCAGGGCCAGCTCATCGAGGACGAGCTGCTGGTGGAGCTGCTGGCGGAAACGCTGGACGCGGCGGGCGACATAGGTCCGAGCTTCTTCGAGGCGACGACGGCCGCCGCCTTCCTCGCTTTCTCTCGCACGCCGGCCGACGCCTGCATCGTCGAGGTCGGTCTCGGCGGCCGGCTGGACGCGACCAACGTCATACCCGACCCGCTGGTCTGCGGCATCGCCCAGCTCGGGCTCGACCACCAACTCTTCCTGGGGTCCAAGCTCGAATCGATCGCCGCCGAGAAAGCCGGGATCGCCAAGGCCGGCGTCCCGCTGCTCACCCTGCATTATCCCGATCGCATCGCCGAGCGCATCGGCGCGGCGGCAGCGGCGGCGGGCGCGCCCTGGCTGCCGCGCGGCGGCCCGTGGGACATCGCCGCCTACGGCCAGAAGCTCCACTACCGTGACGCACGGGGCAAGCTCGACCTTCCTCTCCCTCGTCTTCACGGCACCCATCAGGCGAACAATGCGGGGCTCGCCGTCGCGATGCTGCGCCACCAGGATGCGGTGCCGATACGGGAATCCGGATTGAGGGCCGCCATGGGCTGGGCGGAATGGCCGGCACGGCTGCAGCGGCTCGGCACCGGCCCGCTCCAGGCTCTGCTGCCCACGGATTCGGAGCTATGGCTGGACGGCGGCCACAACCCCGCGGCGGCGCGGGCCATCGCCGATTTCTTCCGCGCCCACGTCCCGGCCGAGCGCCCGTTCCACATCGTCTTCGGCCTGTTGGAGAATAAGGACGCGCCCGGGGTGCTGAAGCCCTTCCGCGACCGCGCGACGACGATCCACACCATCCCGGTCCCGGGGCACGCCCATCACAGCCCCGCCAGCCTCGCCGCCACCGCCCGCGATGCCGGGCTCAACGCCGTCCCGGCCCAGGATGTGGAAGACGCATTGCGCTGGATCGCCCGTCACGCGGACCGCGCCCATCCGCCGGTCGTCCTGATCCTAGGCTCGCTCTATCTGGCGGGCGAGGTGCTTCGGAAAAACGGTCAGCTGCCCTCCTGAGGCTTGTCGCGCCGGGCGTCGCCGGGACCTTCGATGCCCGCCGATCCGACCGAGGCATCGACCAGGCCTGATCGCATCATTAGCCAGAAGAGCAGGATGCCGGGCAGAGCGGCCACGGTGGTGATCAGGTAGAAGTTCACATAGCCGAAGGATTCCACCATCGCGCCGGCGGTGGTGCCGGTGAGGACGCGGCCGACGACGCTCGCGGCGGCCGAGATCAAGGCATATTGCGACGCGGTGAAGCGCAGGTCGCACAGGGCCGAGAAATAGGCGATGACGACGACGCCGCCGATGCCGCTGGCGATATTCTCGAACCCGATCGCGCCCGCCAGCCCCCAATTGGTGTGGCCCACCGCAGCGAGCACGGCGAAGCTGAAATTGGAGATGCCCATCAGGATGAGGCTCAGCAGCACCGATCGCTTCATGCCCATCTGCGCGTAGATCACGCCGCCGATGAAGATGCCGATGAGGTACGCCCAGAAGCCGATGCCGACATCGTAGATGGCAATCTCGTCATTGGTATAGCCCATGTCGTCGAGCAGCAGGCGGAGCGTCAGCTGCCCCAGCGTGTCGCCGATCTTGTGGAGCAGGATGAACAACAGCACGAGGAAGGCGCCCTGCCGGCGGAAGAACTCGGCGAAGGGCCCGTAGACGGCCTTCAGCGCTTCCCCGAAGGCGCGCCGTTCCTTGGGCTCGCGGTGGCGTTTCGGCTCGCCGTAGAGCAGGCCGGTCAGCATCGCCGGCAGCGCGAAGCCGGCGCAGGCGAGATAGGCGATCTCCCAGCCGACACGGGCTGCAAGCACCAGCGCGAGCGCGCCCGCCGCGACCGAGCCGATCCGCCAGCCATATTGCACCATGCCGGAGCCGACGCCGAGCTGGCGCGGCTCCAATATCTCGATGCGATAGGCGTCGATGACGATGTCGAATGTCGCGCCGGCGATGCCGACCAGCACGGCGGCATAGGCGGTGTAGAGCAGGCTCGACGAGGGATCGACCAGCGCGAGGTTGGCGACCGCGGCGATGACGAAGATTCCCGCTAGGATCAGCCATGACACGCGCTGGCCCAGCCGCCCCAGGATCGGCAGCCTCACGCCGTCCACGACCCAGGCCCAAAGGAATTTGAGGTTATAGACGAGGAACGCCAGGCTGAAGGCCGTGATGCTGGCCTTGTCGAGACCGTCCTGCGCCAGGCGGGTCGTCAGCGTGGCGCCGATCATCGCATAGGGAAAGCCCGACGAGACGCCGAGGAAGAACGACGCCAGCGGCGCGGACTCGAAATAGGGGCGGATGCCTTCCGGCAGGCGGCTGCGCCAGTCACTGGGCGCGGTCGTACTGGCTTGATCCATCCCCCTCTTGTAACGCCTCCTTGTCCCTGGGCTAGCCCCGTTTCGGCGGATAGATGCTTGCCTTCCTCGGGCCGCGGCAGCACCCTGTCGGGCCATGGACGTGCCAACGACCCGGCGCCCCACCGAAGGCCAGCTCGCCCTCGCCAAAGCCATTGCCGAGGGGCGCAATGCCGTAGGGGAAGCGGTCGGCACGGTGCCGGCCTCGCTCTACACCGACTCGCAGCGCTTCGCTCTCGAGCAGGCGCAATTGTTCGGGCGGCTGCCGCAGGTGATCGCCCCCTCGGCGCTGCTGCCGCGCGCCAACATGGCGGTGGCGCATGACGGTTTCGGCGTCCCGCTCCTCATCACCCGCGACAAGCAGGGCGAGGCGCATGTCTTCTTCAATGTCTGCCGCCATCGCGGCACGCGGCTCGTGGAAGGCGACGAAACCCAGTGCGCGCCGCGCCTCGTCTGCCCCTATCACGCCTGGTCCTATTCGCTCGACGGCGCGCTCGCCGGCGTGCCGCGCGCCGACAGCTTCCCCGGGCTCGACAAGGCCGCGCACCATCTCGTCGAGTTGCCGAGCCGCGAGGCGGGCGGGCTCATCTGGTTCGCGCGCATCGAGGCGGATTTCAGCGACGCCGCCACCCTCGCCCGCGACTTCGACGCCTTCGGCCTCGCCGACCACCACCTGTTCCGCCGCCACGTTCACGACGTGCCCGCTAACTGGAAGCTGATCATGGATGCTTTCCTGGAAAGCTACCATGTCCAGCGCCTCCACGCCTCCAGCATCGGCAAGTTCTTCGCCGACGGCATCACCACCGCCGACAGCATCGGCCCGCATCAGCGTTCCGCCGTCGGTCGCGCCGAATATCTCGCCCGCGTCGATGATCATGACTGGCCGGCGCTGAGGAGCGCCATCACCTATGCCTACCAGCTCTTCCCAGCGACGGTGATCGTGGTGAGCCCCGATTATGTGAACGTGATGGTGCTGATGCCCCAGGCCGTGGACCGCACCCTGGTCGAGGATTTCATGCTGATCCCCGAGCCGCCTTCATCGCCGGAGGAGGAGGCGCATTGGGAAAAGAGCTGGACCCTGCTCGACGAGGGCACGTTCGGCGCCGAGGATTTCCGCGCCGCCGCGCTCGGCCAGCAAGGCCTCTCCTCCGGCGCCCTCGACCGCCTCACCCTCGGCACGCTCGAAACCGGCATCCTCCTTTTCCACGACCAGATCGAGGCGGCGCTTGCCGAGGTGCCTAGTCCCGATCGTAAAGACTGAGCCCCTCGGGCACCTTCTTCAGCCGTTCCCCCTGGAATAGCGTATCGAGCGCGGTGAGCGCCGCCTTCAGGGTCCGATCGGTATAAGGCTTGGCGAGGCAGCCGACGGCGAGCTTCTGTGCCTCGACGGGGCAGTGGCCGCTGACGAACAGGACCGGGACGCCCTTGGCCGCGGCGGCGCGGGCGACGTCCGTCCCGTCCCCTTCGCCGCTCAGCAGGATGTCGCTCAGCACGAGGTCGAGCCGTTCACGGTCGAGCACCTCCAGCGCGTCGGCCACACGGTCGACGGTGGCGACGACCTCATATCCGTCCTCGCCCAGCAGATATTCGTTGTCGAAGGCGACCAGCGGCTCGTCCTCGACGATGAGAATGCGCCGGATTGTCCTTTCGCGCTTGGTAAACAACATCTAGTGCGTGACCCTCCCGTGGCGTCCTTGACCCTTTCCCAACGAGCGGAATGGACTTGGGTGCCCCGCCATGGCTATCGCCCTGGCGCATTTCATTTTCTGGCTGTCCGTCGCGGACCGCCCCCGGAGGTTCGACTGGCCCAGCACCGCCCCCCTCGCGAGCCGCAGCGGATCGCCAAGCTCCTGGCACGCGCCGGCGTCGCCTCGCGCCGTGAGATCGAGCGCATGATCGAGGAGCGCCGGATCGCGATCAACGGCGAGCTGGTCGAAAAGCCCGCGACGCTCCTCACCTCGCTCCACGGAGTCACCGTGGACGGCAAGCCGGTGAAGGAGCCGGCCCCCGCCCGCCTGTTCCGCTTCCACAAGCCCGCGGGCGTGCTCACCGCCGCTCGCGATCCCAAGGGGCGGCCGACCATCTACGATCGGCTGCCCAAGGGCCTGCCCCGGCTGATGCCGGTCGGACGGCTCGACATGAACACCGAGGGGCTGCTGCTCCTCACCACCGACGGCGGCCTCAAGCGCCAGCTCGAGCTCCCCTCCTCCGGCGTCGAGCGCACCTACCGCGCCCGCGCCTTCGGCGACGTCAGCCAGGAGCAGTTGGAGGCGCTTATCGAGGGCGTGGAGATAGACGGCATCCGCTACGGCGCCATCGACGCCAATCTCGAGCGCCGCACCGGCCGCAACCAGTGGATCGAGATGAAGCTCACCGAAGGCAAGAACCGCGAGGTCCGCCGCGTGCTGGAATATCTCGGCCTCCAGGTCTCCCGCCTGATCCGCACCGCCTACGGCCCCTTCGTACTGGGCGACCTCCCCACCGGAGCCGTGGACGAGATACGGCGGCACGATTTGGTGGCGTTTCGGAATACTCTGAAATGAGTCCACTGAATCCGTTCGTCCCGAGCGTAGTCGAGGGGCGCTGGCACCGACTTATCACATCCGCTCCTCGACCTTGGTTTATCCTGAGCGGCCGCCGCTGGCGGCAGCCGAAGGACTCGGGGCGAACGAGGCTTGTTGGCTGCGCACGAACGAGATTGTTGTGCGCATAATCGCCGGAGACTGGCGCGGGCGCCCGATCATCGCACCCGAAGGCCGCGCCACCCGCCCGACCAGCGACCGCGCCCGCGAAGGCCTGTTCTCGATGCTCGCCAGCCGGATCGGCAGCTTCGAAGGTCTGCGCGTCGCCGACCTCTTCGCCGGCACCGGCGCGCTCGGCCTGGAGGCGCTGTCTCGAGGCGCCGCCCACGCCCTGTTCATCGACAGCGACCGCAATGCCGTCGCCTCCATCAGGCGCAACATCGACGCGTTCGGGGCGTCCCAGCGCGCCGAGGTCCGCTCGCAGGGGATCGAGCATGCCTCGCCCCCGCCCGCCCCGTGCGACCTCCTCTTCCTCGATCCGCCCTATGCCACCGGCCTCGCCGAGATGGCACTGGGCCGCATCGGCAATCCGGCCTGGGTGGCACCCGGCGGCATCGTCAGTATAGAGACGGCGGGCGAGCGCCTGCCTCTGCCAGCCGGCTTCGCCGTGGCGGCCGAGCGGCGGTTCGGCAAGGCGCACATCATTTTGCTTCGACGGGAGGGGTGAGAATGTTGAGACGCGCGCTGCTGGTGCTGCTTCCCTTGGCCCTGGCCGCGTGCGGGAGCGAAGCGCCGCCGCCCGCTCCGCCCGCCGACACGGTCACTCCGGCGCTGGAGGCGCTGGCGAGCCGAGCCGAGCCCGGCCAGCTCGGCGCCGCCGTCCTCGATCTTGGCACCGGCGAGATGAAGGGCGTCAACGCCGACAAGCCAATGCCGATGCAGAGCGTATTCAAGCTCCCGCTCGCCATCGTCGTTCTGGATCTCGCCGACAAGGGCAAGCTGTCGCTCGACGAGGAGGTGACGCTGACCCGGGATCAGCTCTCCGTCGCCCACAGCCCGATCGCTGACGCCTTCCCCGAGAAGACCGACTATACGATCGAGGCGCTGATGCGCGCCGCCGTTGCCCAGAGCGACAACAGCGCCGCCGACATCCTCCTGAAGCGCATCGGCGGCCCGGAGGTCGTGACTCGCTTCTTCCAGGACCGCGGGATCGGGAGCTTCCGGCTCGACCGCTACGAATATGAGCTCCAGCCCCAGCTCGTCGGCCTTCCCGAGTTCAGCGGCCAGTGGATCGGCATGGACGCCTTCTCCAAGGCCCAGGCGACGGTCCCCGTCGAGACGCAGCGCGCGTCGCTCCGCATCTATCTCGCCGACCCGCGCGACCGGGTGAGCCCGGCCGACGTGGTTCGCATCCTGTCGATGCTGGCGAAGGGGGAGCTGCTCTCGCCCGAGTCCACCGAAAAGCTGATGGACATATTGGAGAGCACCAGCACGGGCACCGACCGCCTCAAGGCCGGGGTCCCGGACGGCGCCACCGTCTATCACAAGACCGGCACCGGCCCCACCGTGGACGGCATCGCCAGCGCCACCAACGACGTCGGCATCATCGAACTCGCCGATGGCCGGCGCCTCGCCGTCGCCGCCTTCCTCGCCGGCGCGGAGCTTCCACCCGAAGGCCGCGCCGCGCTCATCGCCGAAGTCGCCCGCATCGCCACCGGAGACACCGCCGAGGCGCCTTAGCGGCACCGGTTCACTGCACGACGATCTTGCCCTTCATGCCCATGGGGCCGTGCATGAAATGGGAGCAGTGCAGCTTATATTCCCCCGCTGCGGGCGCGACCAGGCGGATGTCGGCCGTCTCGCCGGCGTGCACCTCGACCTTTCCCTTCTTCACCCGTTCGCGGTCCCCGGGAGCGATCGTCGCCGCGCGGAAGAAATTCGGGGCCGCGAAATTATGTCCGTCGGACGAGGTGTTGACCAGGTGCAGCCGGTAGGGCCGTCCCGATTGAAGCTGCAGCCGCTCGGGATCGAAATCGTAGTTCGAAAGGTTCACCGTCAGCGTTTGGGCTTGCGACCAGTCCGGTTGGGCCGGCGCCAGCAGCAACAGTGGCAGGGCTAGGAGATTGCGGATCATCTCTCTCTCTCCAGGACAAGCCCCCCTTCGCTTTATACAGCAGCGGCGAAGGCCGGGGTAGTGCTTGCCTCGCTCCCGCCCGTTCCCTAACTGTTCACGCGTGAGTCACCCTGCCCCCACTTCGCCCGAACCGCCCTATATCAAGGGCCTGAACGAGCCCCAGCGCGACGCCGTGCTGACCACCGAAGGCCCGGTGCTGGTCCTTGCCGGCGCCGGCACCGGCAAGACGGCGGCGCTGACCGCCCGCCTCGCCCATCTCGTCGCCACCCGCCGCGCCTGGCCGTCCGAGATCCTCGCCGTCACCTTCACCAACAAGGCGGCGCGCGAGATGAAGGAACGCGTCGGCCGCATCGTCGGCGAGGCGGTCGAAGGCATGCCCTGGCTCGGCACCTTCCACGCCATCGGCGCCAAGATGCTGCGCCGTCACGCCGAGCTGGTGGGGCTCCAGTCCAACTTCACCATCCTCGACACCGACGACCAGCTCCGCCTCCTGAAGCAGCTCATCCAGGCGGCCGACATCGACGAGAAGCGCTGGCCCGCCCGCCAGCTCGCCGGTCTCATCGATCGCTGGAAGAATCGCGGCTGGACGCCGGCCCAGGTCGATGCGGGCGAGAGCGAAGCCTATGCCAACGGCAAGGGCCAGCAACTCTACGTCGCCTATCAGGAGCGCCTCAAGGCCCTCAACGCCTGCGATTTCGGCGATCTTCTGCTCCACATGCTCGTCATCCTGCGCACCCATCGCGACGTGCTGGAGCTGTACCAGAACCGCTTCAAATATATTCTCGTCGACGAATATCAGGACACCAACCAGTCCCAATATCTCTGGCTCCGCCTCCTCGCGCAGGAGCGCAAGAACATCTGCTGCGTCGGCGACGACGATCAGTCCATCTACTCCTGGCGCGGCGCCGAGGTCGCCAACATCCTACGCTTCGAACAGGATTTCCCCGGCGCCAAGATCATCCGCCTGGAGCAGAATTACCGCTCGACCCCCCACATCCTCGGCGCCGCCTCGGGAGTCATCGCCCATAATGGCGGCCGCCTCGGCAAGACGCTTTGGACCGAGCATGACGTGGGCGAGAAGGTGCAGGTGATCGGCGTCTGGGACGGCCCCGAGGAAGCGCGCCGCGTCGGCGACGAGATCGAAACCATCCAGCGCCGCGGCGGAAGCCTCAGCGACGTCGCCATCCTGGTCCGCGCCCAGTTTCAGACCCGCGAGTTCGAGGACCGTTTCATCGCCATCGGCCTCCCTTACCGCATCGTCGGCGGCTTCCGCTTCTACGAGCGCGCCGAGATCCGCGACGCCCTCGCCTATCTCCGCCTCATCGCCCAGCCCGCCGACGACCTTGCCTTCGAGCGCATAATCAACACCCCCAAGCGCGGCCTCGGCGACAAGGCGGTGGCCAACATCCATCGCTTCGCCCGCGCGGCCGGTGTCCCCCTCCTCTCCGCCGCCGCGCAGATGCTCGACACCGACGAACTCACCCCGCAGGCCCGCCGCAGCCTCGGCAATTTCGTCGCCGACATCGCCCGCTGGCGCGGCATGCTGTCCTCCCCGAGCTCGCTCGGCGAGGGGGACCACGCGCAGCGTGGTGGAGGGGTCCCCCACCCCGAGCTCGCCCGTCTCGTGCTCGACGAGTCCGGCTACACGGCCATGCTCCAGGCCGACCGTTCCGCCGAAAGCGCCGGTCGCCTCGAAAACCTGACCGAGCTCACCCGCGCCATGGAGGATTATGAGACGCTCGGCGCCTTCCTCGAACATGTCAGCCTCGTCATGGACAATGACGCCGCCGAGGAGCGCGACAAGGTCACGATGATGACCATCCACGCCGCCAAGGGCCTGGAGTTCGGCACCGTCTTCCTCGCCGGCTGGGAGGAAGGCGTCTTCCCCTCCCAGCGCGCGCTCGACGAAGGCGGCAATTCGGCCCTGGAGGAGGAACGCCGCCTAGCCTACGTCGCGATCACAAGAGCGCGGCACAAATGTTTCATAATCCACGCCGCCAACCGCCGCATCTACGGCCAATGGACCAGCAGCATCCCGAGCCGCTTCGTCGCCGAGCTGCCCGAGGATCATGTCGAGCAGGAAACCACCATGACGGGCGGCGAGTCCCTCTGGCGCGCCAACTGGTCGGAACGCGCCGATCCCTTCGCCGACGTCGGCCGCGGCACCGGCCGAGGCCCCGGCTGGCAACGCGCCGTCGGCGGCGGCTTCGACCGCACGCCCCCGCGCGTAATCGAAGCCCGCGCCAGCGCCGTCAGCCTCGGCAACCCGGGCCGCACCGACATCTCGCTGGGCCAACGCGTCTTCCACTCCAAATTCGGCTACGGCACCGTCGCCGAGATCGAAGGCAACAAGCTCGAAATCGACTTCGAACATGCGGGGCGCAAGCGAGTGCTGGATAGCTTCGTGAGTGTGGGGTGACGATCGCAGATCCGAATTTTCGGGTTGCGTTCATTGTGGACATGGTATGAGCGGCGGCATGAGCAATGCGGCATTCGGAATTGGGGTTTATACCCCGGCAGAAGCGGCTCGCCTCACTGGCGTTTCATCGTCAGCGATTCGACGTTGGCTGTTCGGATACAGCTATGACCATCACGGACCGAAGACTGTCCAGGCACCTCTTTGGCAACCGGAATATGGCATCGACCAAGAAGAACCCATCCTCGGGTTTCGGGACCTTATCGAAGCGCGGATGGTCGGCAGCCTCCGCCAATTGGGCTTTGGTTTGCCCACAATTCGAGCCTGCCTTCGAACCGCAGTTGAGATTGCACAGGACAATCATCCTTTCTCCAGCGCCAGCTTCCGCACGGATGGACAACGCCTTTTCCTAGAAAGGGTTGGAGAAGGTGGAGAACACGACATTATCGACTTGAAGTCGCGACAGCATGCGTTCGCACGGATAGTCGAGCGGTCATTTCTCGATCTTGAATTTGATGAGCGAAAAGCGACCCGCTGGTTCCTTCTCCCCCACAAACAGACTATCGTCGCCGATCCAGAGCGTTCGTTTGGGCAGCCTATCGCCAGCGAAAGCGGCGTCCCGACGGCCCGACTAGCACAAGCGGTCGCCGCCGAGGGGTCAATTGATAAGGTTGCTAAGCTGTTTGATATGGCGGTGGGTGTGGTTCGAGACGCTTTGACGTTCGAGGCCAGGATTAGGGCACCCTTGGCCGCGTGAAGGTGATGGTCGACAACGACCTACCGCCTCGCCTCGCGAGAGTTCTGCACATTATTTTCGAGGACGAAGGCGATGAGATAGTTGCCTTGCGCGATAAGTTCGGGAGGGCAAACCTGAAGGACGAGGAGTGGATTCGCGAGTTGGCTACCGAGGGGCGATGGGCCGTTCTATCCGCAGACAAGCGGATCGCCAAGCAGCGACCTTCGCGTGAGCTTTTTATAGGCGCCGGACTTGTAGGCTTCTTTTTCCCTCCTTCGCTGCAGAAACAAGCGCTCTATCGCCAGGCCGCCCGAGTTATTTCCCTTTGGCCCGACATTCGAGACCAAGTTCGCTTGAACGCAAACGGGTGTTTTGAAATGCCCTCTAAGGGGCGCAGATTCCGCCAAATCGGCCGGTAGTGCCAAAGTGAAATTTTCGGCCGCGCTTTCCGTGCCCAGCCATTCGCCCGGATGCACCGCGAAGCTGTCGTGCAGCTCGATCGCCATCAGTGATGATCCTCCAGCCAGCTCCTCGTATGGTCAGCGCCCACTCGCCGTTGCCGTCGCCCGTCAGCTTGTGAGCGCCGAAATTCGGCGGCACCCGCGGTTCCTCCTCGGCATCAGCACAAAAGACCTTTCCTACTCCGCCCGTCTTCCATCATAGACTCGTCGATGCACGAGTCGGTATCCGCGCCCTTCTCTTCGATACCGGACCTACGTCCTTTTGCCGCCGCCAAGGGAGCTGTTGGAAAAGCGCGCCGCAGTGCGAACATTGCGACCATTCGGCGGCCCGCTTTCGTCCCGTTCCATCACCTCATCGGCTGCTTCGTCATCGCAAACCCGACAAAATGGCCAAGGCCGGCGGAGCGCATGGCATGTGTCACGGTTGTAAGCTTTACCGGCCCGATTGCCCCCTCGCCCGCCGACAGCTAAGCGCAGCCCGATGACCGGCGCCCACCCGCACCCCCTCTCCATCCCCAATTTCCGCGCCTATTGGGCGGCGCGCCTCTCCTCCACCCTCGCCCAGTACGGCATGATCCTGATCATCGGGTGGCAGACCTACAATATCGCCCGCGAGACGATGGGGCCGTCGGCCAGCGCGGCGCAGCTCGGCTTCATCGGGCTGCTCCAGTTCCTGCCGCTCTTCCTGCTGACGCCGGCGGTGGGCTGGGTCGCCGATCATATGGACCGGCGCAACGTCGCCCGCGCTACCGTCGCCCTGCAGATCCTCTGCGCCGGCACGCTCGCCGCCTTCACCTGGGCCGACGCGATGAGCCTGCCGGTGCTGTTCTCGGTCGCGGTGCTGCTCGGCGTCGCGCGCGCCTTCAACGGCCCGGCCCTCTCCGCGCTCGCGCCCAATCTGGTGCCGAAGGAAGTGCTGCCCAACGCCATCGCGCTGAGCTCCATCGCCTGGCAGGCGGGCATGATCGTCGGCCCGGCCATCGGCGGCTACGCCTATGCCTGGATGCCGCCCGCGGCCTATGTCGCCAGCACCCTCCTGTTCGTCTTCGCCCTCATCGCCCTGTCGTTCATCGGGCCCGTTCCGCGCAGCCCGATCGACCGGAACCGCCATCCCGTTCGCCAGATCATCGACGGCGTCCATTATGTCTGGCGCAACAAGCTGGTGCTCGGCGCGATCACGCTCGATCTCTTCGCCGTCCTCCTCGCCGGCGCGACCGCCCTGCTCCCCATCTACGCGCGCGACATATTGCAGGTCGGCGCGACAGGACTCTCGCAGCTCGCCGCCGCGCCCGCGTCCGGCGCGGCGCTCACCGCGCTCTACTTCTCCTTCAAGCCGCTGAAGACCGGCGTAGGACCCAAGATGTTCGGGGCGGTGGTGGTGTTCGGCCTCGCCACCATCGTCTTCGGCTTTTCCAAATGGATGCCGCTGTCGCTGGTCGCGCTCTTTATCGCCGGCGCGGCGGACATGTTCTCCGTCTATATCCGCCAGTCCCTGATCCAGCTCCACACGCCCGACGACAAGCGCGGCAGGGTTGCAGCCGTCTCGTTGCTCACCATTTCGGCTTCGAACGAACTGGGAGAGGCGGAGTCGGGATTCCTCGCGGCGCTGATCGGGCCGGTGGCGGCGGTCGTCGTCGGCGGCGCGGGGGCGATTATCGTCACCCTCCTCTGGTCGCGCTGGTTTCCCGAGATCAGGCGCGCTCGCACATTCGATCCGCCCGAGGCGGTCTTGCAGAAGGAAGTTAGAACATGAGAGCATCCAACATCCTGGAGACGATCGGCAACACACCGCACATCCGCGTCAACCGCCTGTTCGGGCCGGAAGCGGACGGGGCCGAGATATGGATCAAGTCGGAGCGCGCGAACCCGGGCGGCTCGATCAAGGACCGCATCGCTCTCTCCATGATCGAGGATGCCGAGCGCACCGGCAAGCTGAAGCCCGGCGGCACGATCGTCGAGCCGACCAGCGGCAACACCGGCATCGGCCTCGCCATGGTGGCGGCGGTCAAGGGCTACAAGCTCATCCTCGTCATGCCCGAGAGCATGAGCCTGGAGCGGCGGCGGCTGATGCTGACCTATGGCGCCACCTTCGACCTCACGCCCAAGGAAGGCGGCATGAAGGCCGCGATCGCCCGCGCCCAGGAGATCGTCGACACCACCGAAGGCGCCTGGATGCCGCAGCAGTTCGACAATCCCGCCAACGTCGCCGTCCACGCCGCGACGACGGCCCGGGAGATCCTCGCCGACTTCAGCTCCAGCCCGATCGACGTCCTCATCACCGGCGTCGGCACCGGCGGCCATATCACCGCCTGCGGCGAAGTGTTGAAGAAGGAGTGGCCGGACCTCAAGGTGTTCGCCGTCGAGCCGACCCTCTCCGCCGTCATCTCGGGCGGCCAGCCGGGCCCGCACCCGATCCAGGGCCTCGCCGCCGGCTTCATCCCGACCAACCTCCACACCGATATTCTCGACGGCGTCATCACCGTCGAGGCGGACGATGCCAAGGAAATGGCCCGCCGCGCCGCGCGGGAGGAAGGCATGCTGGTGGGCATCAGCTCCGGCGCCTGCCTGGCCGCCATCAAGAAGAAGCTGCCCGAGCTGCCCGAAGGCAGCCGCATCCTCGGCTTCAATTATGACACCGGCGAGCGCTATTTGTCGGTGCCGGACTTCCTGCCGGAATCCTGAGACCTGAGGCGCGCGGCGATCTCGTCGGCGAGGTCCCGCGCCCTCCCCTCGCTCACGTCCACGATCCGCGGCGCATTGATCGCGGGCGCGCCGGCCGTGTCGACGGCGAGGGTCGCAAGGCCGAGCCGACGCTGAAGCCAGGAACGGGAGAGACGGAGCGACTGGACCTTGGCGACCGGCACGATCCAGAGCTGCTGCCGCCACACGCTGCGCCGGACGAACAGCAGGTCGCCGACCAGGCCGTAGCGATGAAAGCGTCGCTCCAAGAGGGCGACGATCACCAGCGGCGGCAGCGCGGCCAGCAGCGCCCAGCCTAGCGGGAACAGCATGGCGAGGACCAGGATCGCGGCGAGCGGCGGCGCCACCGTCCTCAGCATCGCCCGCACCAGATGGCGGCTGGAAACCCTCGTCAGTTCGGACGAAGGCGGGACGTAATAGCCGCCCTGCTCCTCGAGGATGCGCGCGACCTCGCCTTCGTTCGCCAGCGGCGCCACCGCCTGGTGACCGCCTCCGTCCCGCCCGGCGCTGAGCGTCTGGAAGTAGAGCTGAAACCAGCCGAGGAAGTGCCGCAGCGGCCCGGTCTGAAGCCGAGCGAGCTGGACCCGGCGACGCGGGATCACGGCCTCGGTGCGGGTGAAGAGGCCGCGCTCCCGCCGGAACCGCTCCCCCTCCAGCGTCAGGCGGAAGCCATAATCGCGCGACAAGGTTCGTGCGACGCCGGTGACGACGCCGAGCAACAGCGCCATCAGCAGCACGGCGAGGATCGCGCCCGTGCTGAACCGCCCGGCAAAGCGCTGGTCGACCAGGCCGACCCACCGCCCCGGATCATAGATGTCGAAAGGCAGCCAATCCTCGACCGCCTGCAGCAGGGCGAACAGGCCCGCGATCCACAGCAGCGAAAAGTTGAACAGGCCCGAGACGAACACGCGTCCCGCATCCATCGCGAAGACGAGGCGGCCGGTCGGCTGAGGGCGCTGCTCATCTTCATCGCAAGGAGCCTCGCCTTTCCCGGCGCGGATGACGGCGCGGAGCCGATCCGCTTCGGCCATAGTGACGCTGTCGAGCAGCCCCTCGTCCTTTACCCCTCCCCCGGTCTCGATGCGCACCTTGGCGAGGCCGAACAGGCGCTGGAGCGGTCCCCGCTCGATGTCGACGTCCTGGATGCGCTCGAACGGTATCGATCGCCGCGTGCGCTGCAGCAGCCCGCTCTCGATGACGACCTCCCCCGCGCCCAGGCCGTAGCGGAAGCGGCGCCAGACCATCCAGTTCACCAGAATCGTGACGATGGCGACCAGGCCCGCAAAGCTCAGCACCGTCGCCCACCCCACATCGGACACATAGGCGAAGGCGGCGGGAAGACCGAGCAAGGTGGAGGGCGCTTCCTTGAGCAAGCGGAGCGGCACCGTGGCCGGGTGCACATGCCGGTCGGCGACCGCGCCTTGCTTCACAGGGCGTCCTGCTGGATGCGGGCGCGGACTTCGTCCCGGATCGCTTCCGCCGTCTCGCGCCTGAGCCCGGGCAGGACGACCCGGCTATGCATCGTGCCGGCGGTATGAAGGACCAGTCGGCACACTCCGAAGCTTCGCTCGATCGGCCCCTGCGACACGTCGATATGCTGAACCCGCGCCAGCGGCACGACCGTGTGCACTTGTGTCCACACGCCCTGGCCGATGTGGAGCTCCTCGGCATCGATGCGATAACCCCAGGCGCGGTAGCGACGCCCCGGCGCGACGACGAGGGGATAGGCGGCGAGCAGCAGCACCGCGACCAGCAAGGACCCGGGCGGCAGATCGACGGCGGTCCGCAAGGCCGACTCGGCGACGAGAGACGCGACCAGCAGGAAGGCCACAAGCATCAGGGCATGGATGCGCATCACGCTGAGCTGACCCATTTCCAAGGCGGTCACATTCGTCTCCCCCGACGCCGCAGCTCCATCACCGTGAGCCAATAGCGGTTCCGGAACGGTTGTCGATCACCGCCGTTCTCTTGTCCCATGGAAGAGAAGCCCCAGATCCTCGACGCCTCGATCTTCGAGCCTCCGCCCGATGCCGTCGAATTCTATTCGAGGAGCCTGGGCCTGCTCAACGAGTCGGGAGTGCCTTTCCTCCTCTCGGGTACGTACGCGCTCTCCTGCTTCACCGGCATCGTCCGCCCAACCAAGGATTTGGATGTCTTTTGCAAGGCGAGCGACGCGCCGCGCATCCTCGCCTTCTTCAAGTCTCGCGGCCATGTCATCGAGGTGGAGGACGAGCGCTGGATCGGCAAGGTCTGGCAGGGGCCGCACTTCTTCGACGTCATCTACAACATCTCGACGGCCAGCATCGCCATCACCGACGAATGGTTCGAGGAAGTCTATGAGGTCGAGGTCTACGGCACGACCGTGCGCATCACCCCGCCGACCGAGTTTCTCCTCTCCAAGCTCTTCCTCCAGGACCGCTACCGCTACGACGGCGCCGACATCGCCCATGTGATCCTGAAGAAGCACGATCATATCGACTGGAAGCGCCTCCTCAACGCGGTCGAGCTCTATTGGGAAGTGCTGCTCATCCACGTCCTCAATTTCCGTTTTATCTACCCGACGGAGCGCGATCTGATCCCGCGCTGGCTATTCGACGAGCTGCTCGATCGGCTGCACGCCCAGGCCGAGCTTCCCGCCGCCAACATCCGTGTTTGCAGGGGGCGCCTGCTCTCCCCGCGCGACTATGTCACCGACATCAGCGAATGGGGCTTCGCCGACGTGGTGGGCAAGGGCATCGAGGAGAGGCATGAACGCAAAACCTGACACCGTCACCGTCGCCGCGATCGGCGACCTCCACGTCACCGAGAGTTCCGAGCACCGCTACCGGGACCTGTTCGCCGAAATTTCGCAGGCCGCCGACGTCCTGGCGCTTTGTGGCGACCTCACCAATTTCGGCAAGACGCGTGAGGCCGAGATTCTGGCGGAGGACCTCCATGCCTGCACCATCCCGGCCGTCGCCGTTCTCGGCAATCACGACTATGAATGCGGCCAGCCGCAAGTGGTGGCCGACATTCTTCACAGCGCCGGCGTCACTATGCTCGGCGAACAGGCGGTCGAGATCGGGGGCGTCGGTTTTGCGGGAGTAAAGGGGTTTGTCGGCGGCTTCGGCAGAGGCGAACTGGGTTCATTCGGGGAGCCGGCCATCAAGGCTTTCGTGGATGCGTCGATCGAGGAGGCCAGGAAGCTCGAAAACGCGCTGAGGTCGCTGCGCACCGACCGGGTCGTCGCGGTCCTTCACTACGCCCCGATCGTCGAGACGGTGGAAGGCGAGCCGCTGGAGATATTCCCCTTCCTCGGATCATCCCGTCTGGCCGACGCGGTGGATCGCTTCGAAAATGTCAAGGCCGTCGTCCATGGGCACGCCCATCGCGGAAGCTTTCGGGGCGAAACGCTGAAGGGCATTCCCGTCTACAATTGTGCTCAATTTGTGGTGAAGGCTGAGACCGACCGGCCCTACGCCTTGATCGAGGTATAGCCGAGAGGGACGGACGCGGAGGGGGTCACGCGCCCGGCCCAACCCGGAACTATGTTACTGTCCGCCGACGCTCACTGCGATGGCGCGATTAGAGGCGAACTGCTCCCCGCGATCAAGCGCGGCGAGGACCCGGCTGATCTGGGCTTCCGCTCCCGCAATCGCACCCGTGAAGCAGTGGCGGCCTTCGAAGACCGGCTTCAATTGCCGGACGCCTTCGTCGATGCACAGCCGCCTGGCGGCGCCGCGCACCCGGCCACGGAGCATATCGAGCCCTTCATCGCTGGCCATATTCAAGTCCGAATAGCTGACATACTCGACCGGCAGATTGAGATTGGCTTCGACCGTGATCGGCCCGCGCTGCGCAAAGGCGGTGGCGGGAACGATGACGGCCGTCAGAGCCAGTGCTAAGCCGGCGGCTGCTAAGTTAAACTTGTTCATGACGGCATCTCCCAGAACGCCCTGTTTCCGGCCTGAAAGGATCCGCCGCGTTCGGCACCGCCTTTCAGGGCTGGGTCATGCTCTAGTCCCCTTCGGAGGTCGCCGCGCGAGTCGTTCGACGGCGCCGGTTAGCGTCTCGACGGACGGACAAGCAGGCGGAACCGTTCGACTAAACGCATGCCGTCTGGAGGTGAGCGGGTGGGCTAGCCGACCGCCATCGCCGGCGCGGCCGCCATGGGAAGCGTGAAGCACATCATCGTTCCCATCCCACTATTGCGCTCGACCCAGATGCGGCCGCCATGCGACTCGACGATCGTGCGCGACAGCGAGAGACCGAGGCCGAGACCGCTCTTTTTGGACGTTGTGAAGGGAGAGAAGAGGTCGTCCAGCGACTCCGAGATGCCCGGCCCGTTGTCGGACACGCAGACCCGGACCTGACCGGTTCCGGCGCGCTCGCTGGAAATCACGACTCTCGGGTTCTCCACCTCCGCGGCGGCATCGCAGGCATTGCGGACCAGGTTGATCAGCACCTGCTGGATCTGGACCTTGTCGCCGATGACCAAGTCGGCTGCGGGCCCGATCTCCTGCACCAATGCGAGATTTGGATATTCATTGGCAACCGCGATCAGGGACAGCGCGTCGTTGACGATTTCCGATAGGGACGTTTCCTCGTAGGCGCAGCCCTGGTCCGCGACCATCTCCCGGATCCGCCGGATGATGTTGGCCGCGAGCAGGATCTGACGCTCGGCCCCCTGCATCGCCGCTGAGACGACTTCCGCTTCCTCCACCTCAATCTCGTCGATCAGGCGGCGGCTGCCGACCAGATAATTCGTCGCCGCGGTGAGAGGCTGGTTGAGTTCGTGCGCCAAGGTGCTCGCCATGGTGTTCATTGCGTCGATCCGCGACAGATGCGCCACCTCCGCCTGGAGCATTTCCAGAAGCTTGGCCTGGGTGAGGTCCTGATCGGTGCCGTGGATCTGCACCACCCGGCCGTCGGCGTCGCGAGTCGGCACCGCAACGACCTTGCGATACGACACTCTTCCGCTTGGAAGTATGGCACGAAGCTCATATTCCTGCGTGTCGCCCGTCCGCACCGCCTGATCGAGGACTTGGTCGAGCGTAGCCTGGCTCTGGTTGTCGAAATAGGCGTACACCTCGGCCCGGCTTGGTGGTCCCGCCTCCGGATCGCGCTCGAACATCATGCAGAGCTCGGGCGACCAGCGGATGCCGCCGTTCACCAGATCATATTCCCAGTCGCCAATCTGAGCGACTCGTTGCGCCTCGCTCAGCCTCTCGTTGGCCGCAGCAATCTCCTGGCCCGCCTTTTGCCGGCGATAGAGGCCGCTGATCAGCAGCCAGGCGAAGATGGCGGTGCCGAGGGTAAGGAGGCCTGCGGCAAGGAAATAGGCGTTCCGCCTGGCATTGAGCGGCGCCAAAACGGCATCCCTTTCCACACCGATGGTGACGAACAGGGGATAGTTGGCGAGGCGACGATGGCTGAAATACCGCACCACGCCGTCGAGCGAACTTGGCCCCAGATAAGAGCCGTTCGGATACTGCGCCTGAAATTTCATGACCGGAAGACCGCGCAAGTCTTCCCCGGAGCTCGCGTTCATGCCGGTACGGCGGGCCCGGGTGATCCCATCGAGCCCGATGACGGAGATGACGTCCGTCGGACGCACGGCCGCATCATTGTAGAAATCCGTGAACTTGTCCGGGTCCATCTGGATACCAACCACGCCGCCGAAACTGCCGTCCGGCCCGTTGATGCGACGCGACAACGTCATCAGCACCTTACCGCCGACGGTTAAAACCTTCTTCGGCTCGCCGATGAATAGCCGTCCGCTGTCGTGCGATTTGTGGACATAGAAGCCGATCCGATCTGCGGAGTTCATGTTGACGGGCGGCGGCTTCCATGTGGTGGCGACGATATCACCTTGCTCGTTGGCAATGCTGACGACGTCGAACAGGTCATTGTTGACGACGGGATCATCGATCCAGCGCGGACTCGCGGCCGTGCCACCTATGCTGGCGTGCTTGTCGCTGAGGTGAAGCGTGGCGACGTTCGCTGCCTCCAGCGTACGCGTCACATATTGCTCGAAAGCTATGGCCCGATTCTTGTTCTGGCGAATCGCGGCGGCGATGACCTCCTGCTGCTCGAACCGCGCCTGTTCGATCACCACCGTCCAAGCCAGCGCCACGAGCAGCAGGCTGAAGGTGACGATCAAGACCACCGTGCGCTTCAGCGCGCGCGGACTAAGCACCGGATCCTGGGCGCGGTCTTCGGGAAGCAGCATGGGCGGCAAGAGTAGGGCGTTTGCCGGGAACGGGCAAGCATGACAGGAGCCTTGTCCTGCCGCCGGACCGAGAGGCTAAAGCCGGCTCAGCTCAGAACGTGTCGGGGGCCAAGGCCATCAGGCTTTCCGACCCCGACTCGATCTTGCGCCGCTCCGCGCCCGCCTCCGGCAGGATGCGCTCGGCGTAGAACCGCGCGGTGACAAGCTTGGCCTTGTGGAAGTCCGCATCCGCTGCCCCCGCGGCCAGAGCGGCCGCGCTCGCCTTGGCCATGCGGAGCCACATCAGGCCGAGCGTCACCAACCCCATCAGGTTCATATAGCTGTAGGAGGCGGCACCGGCATTGTCCGGATTGGCCATGCCGTTCTGCATCAGCCACATCGTCGCGGTCTGGAGATCGCCGACAGCCTTCTCGAGCGCGGTCGCTAGCGCCGACGTCGCCTCGTCGGCCTTGGCCGCCGCAATCTCTTCCGCCAGCAGCTTGAAATAGGCCTGGATCGCGCGGCCGCCATTCTGGGCGAGCTTGCGGCCGACGAGGTCCAGCGCCTGGATGCCGTTGGCGCCCTCGTAGATCATGTTGATGCGGGCGTCGCGGACGAACTGTTCCATGCCCCACTCGTGGATATAGCCGTGGCCGCCATAGACCTGCTGGCTCTTCACCGCGACTTCGAATCCCTTGTCGGTGAGGAAGGCTTTGATGACGGGGGTGATGAGCGAGATGAGGTCGTTGGCGGCCTCGCGTTCTTCCTCGGTCTGCGCCTTGCGGGTAAGGTCGACCTGGAGCGAGCCCCAAAGGATGAGCGCGCGGGCGGCCTCGTTATAAGCCTTGCCTTCCATCAGCATCCGCCGGACGTCGGGATGGACGAACAGCGGATCGGCCTTCTCCTCGGGCTCCTTGGCGCCGGTCAGCGACCTGCCTTGGCGTCGGTCCTTGGCATATTGAACCGCGTTCTGACGGGCGACCTCGCCCTGGGCGAGACCCTGAAGGCCGACGCCGAGGCGAGCCGCGTTCATCATGATGAACATGGCCTGCAGGCCCTTCTCCGGCTCACCCACCAGCCAGCCGGTCGCGCCGTCATAGTTGAGCAGGCAGGTCGAGTTGCCGTGGATGCCCATCTTCTCTTCGATGGACCCGCAGACAACGCCGTTGCGCTCGCCGGGGGTGCCGTCCGCATTCAGCAGGAACTTCGGCACGAGGAAAAGCGAGATGCCCTTCACATTGTCCGGCGCCCCGACCCGCTTGGCGAGCACGAGATGGATGATGTTGTCGGTGAGGTCATGCTCGCCGGCCGAGATGAATATCTTCGTGCCCGTGATCCTGTAGCTGCCGTCGCCCTGCTCCTCGGCCTTGGTTCGCAAAAGGCCAAGGTCGGTACCGCAATGCGGCTCGGTGAGATTCATCGTGCCGCCCCATTCACCCGACACCAGCTTGGGGAGATAGGTCGCCTTCTGCTCCTCCGACCCCTTCACCAGCAGCGCCGCAATCACGCCCTGGGTCAGGCCGTTGTACATCTCGAACGACTGGTTGGCGGAGACGAAATATTCGGTCAGCGCCGTGGCGAGCACATGCGGCAGCTCCTGGCCGCCATATTCCGCCGGCGCCGAGAGCGTCGGCCAGCCGGCCTCGCAGAACTGCTTATAGGCTTCCTTGAAACCCGGCGGCGTGGTCACCGAACCATCGTCGTGGCGGACGCAGCCATGTTCGTCGCCCACCTGGTTGAGCGGCTGCAGCACCTCCTCGGCGAAGCGCGCGCCCTCGGTCAGGATCGCTTCCACCATGTCGGGCGTCGCATTCTCGAAGCCCGGGAGGTTGGAATAGCGTTCCAGATTCAGCAGGTGGTCGAAAATATAGCGGGTATCACGAACCGGGGCGGTGTAGCTCGGCATTTGGCGGCTCCTGGTGAAGCGATGACAGGGATGGTCAGGCCTTGGGCGTCCGCTTTTTCCAGCGGGTCTTGCCGTCCTTATGCTCGGCGGCCTTCACCATGCCGATGAAGGTCTCGAGCTCGTCGATGGTGGCGTCGATGTCCTCGCGCTGCTTGTTCAGCAGCTCGACGCGGGCCTGACACTTCTCGATGGTGACACGGCGCTGGACCTCGCGATTGTCACCCAGGTCGTAAAGGTCGATCATCTCGCGGATCTCGGCGAGGCTGAAGCCGACGCGCTTGCCGCGCAGGATCCAGGCGAGCCGCGCCCGATCCCGCCAACTGTAGACGCGGGCGAGGCCGACGCGCTCGGGAGAGATCAGCCCTTCATCCTCATAGAAGCGAAGGGCGCGGGCGGTGACGCCGAATTCCTCGCAAAGGTCGGTGATGGAATAGGTTTGCGTGCTGCTGTCCGCATGGCGGAAATCGGCATGGAGAGCGGAATGCGACATGCCGGAATGCTAGTTTACGTTCACGTCAACGTCAATTGCCGACGGGGATAAGACAGTGAACATTAGCCGACCACATCATCCGTTCGTCCTGAGCGTAGTCGAGGGGCGCATGTGATGAGTCGGTGCCAGCGCCCCTCGACTTCGCTCGGGACGAACGAGGCCGCGCTTTCTCCCCTCCCCCAGCTCAACCTACTGCGGCGACATGCCGGCGCAGAGCGGTTCGCCGACCAGGTCTACCGCTTTCATCGCGTCCTCGGCCGTGGTTCCGCTGCGGCGGAAGGTCGCTCCGTTGAGCCGGGCCCGCGCACCGCAATAATAGGAGCAGCCGTCGGGAACGGCATCGGGCAACGTCACGACGCCGCCTTCGATCGCCGCTTCGATCGTGCAGGTCTCGTCCCCGGCCATGGTGAGGCGCAGGACCCCATCATCGCGGATCGCGCCGCCGCTGCCGGAGCAGCTGTGCATGTTGCCGCCCCAGACGACGAGGCCGAAGCGGGCGTCGCCGCTGCCGCGGTCGATGATGCAGAGTTGGTTGGTCTGGTCCCCGACCCGCCCTTCGTAAAGCCCGGTGAGACTCGCCGTCCGGACGGCATCCGCCACCGCCTCGTTCGCCTCGGCCTCGGCTCCGGATCGATTGGCCTGCTCCTCGCTGGTGCCGCAGGCGCCGAGCAATAGCAGCGCGATCAGAAGTCTTTTCATCCTGCCTCCTGGTGCGAAACCTGACATCCACTCTGTGTTCAGGCAAGCGGCGTAGGGAAAGCCACATCTTTCCAAAACGAATTTGCGACAATAGGGCGACAAACCGCAACCGCGCTCCTATATGCGCGGCATAGCCGGGCGAGCACAGGCAGGACGATGCTGACCACCCACCCTTTCGACGATGACAAATTACGCGAGGAATGCGGCGTTTTCGGTATCTGGGGCGCCGAGACGGCCTCGGCCGTGGTCGCCCTCGGACTCCACGCGCTGCAGCACCGCGGCCAGGAAGCCGCCGGCATCACCAGCTGGGACGGCAAGAGCTTTCATAGCCACCGCGCCCAGGGCCATGTCGCCGGAAATTTCGACCGCGACGACATCATCCGCAGCTTGGCCGGGCAAGCAGCGATCGGCCATGTTCGCTACTCAACCACGGGCGAGACCGCGCTCCGCAACGTGCAGCCCCTCTTCGCCGAGCTGGCTTCGGGCGGCTTCGCGGTCGCCCATAACGGCAATATCTCAAACGCCCTGAAGCTGCGCCGCGAGCTCAACCGCCGCGGCTCCATCTTCCAATCGACCAGTGACACCGAGGTCATCATCCACCTCGTCGCGACGTCCACCTATCGGACCCTGCTCGACCGCTTCATCGACGCGCTGAAACAGGTTGAGGGCGCCTACAGCCTCGTCTGCCTCACCAGCGAAGGCGTGATTGCCTGCCGCGACCCGCTCGGCATCCGGCCGCTGGTCATGGGCCGCCTCGGCGACGCCTATATCTTTGCCTCCGAGACGGTGGCTCTGGACGTGGTCGGCGCGACCTATATCCGCTCGGTCGAGCCGGGCGAGCTGATCATTGTCTCGGAGCGCGGCGTGAAGTCGCACCGTCCTTTTGCGGCGGTTCGCCCGCGGCCCTGCATTTTCGAGCATGTCTATTTCTCGCGGCCGGACAGCCTCGTCGACGGCTCCTCCGTCTATTCGGTTCGGAAACGCATCGGCGCCGAGCTGGCGATCGAGAATCCTGTCGAGTCCGATTATGTCGTGCCGGTGCCCGACAGCGGCGTTCCGGCGGCGATCGGCTACGCCCAGCAATCGGGCATTCCGTTCGAGCTCGGCATCATCCGCTCCCATTATGTCGGCCGGACGTTCATCCAGCCGGGGGATGCCGTCCGCCATCTGGGCGTCAAGTTGAAACACAACGCCAACAGCGCGCTCATCCAGGGCAAGCGCCTGGTCCTCATCGACGATTCGATCGTGCGCGGCACGACCAGCCTCAAGATCGTGCAGATGCTACGCGATGCCGGCGCCAAGGAGATCCACATGCGGATCGCCTCGCCGCCGACCCGGCACAGCTGCTTCTATGGCGTCGATACGCCCGAGCGCGCCAAGCTGCTCGCCGCGCAGATGAACGTCGCCGAGATGGCCGATTACATCAACGCCGACAGCCTCGCCTTCCTGTCGATCGACGGCCTTTACCGCGCGCTCGGCGAGGATGTGCGCGACGAGGCCCAGCCGCAGCATTGCGACGCCTGCTTCACCGGCGATTATCCGACCCGGCTCACCGACCATGAGGAACATGAGCCGGCCGACCAGCTCGCGCTCCTCTCCGAACGCTACGCTTAGAGTAGTTCCCTGAATCCTTTCTCGTTCGGAGATTGTAAGTGCCAGGAAGATTTGAAGGACAGCTTGCCCTGGTGACGGGCGCCAGCCGGGGCATCGGCGCGGCGATCGCGGAGGGACTGGGACGCGAGGGCGCCCATGTCATCCTCACCGCCCGCACGGCCGAGGGGCTTGAGGAAGTCGAAGAGCGCATCCACCAGACCGGCGGCAGCGCCACGATCGCGCCGCTCGACCTCACCGACGGCGAGAGCATCGGCCGGCTCGCAGCGGCCGTCCGCGAGCGCTGGGGCGCGCTCGACATGCTCATTCTCAACGCGGCAATGCTGGGCAGCCTCACCCCGGTCCCGAGCATCGACGGCAAGGAGTTCAACAAGCTCCTGACCCTGAACCTGCTCGCCCAGCAGGCCCTGATCGCCGCTTTCGACCCGATGCTGCGCAAGAGCGAGCGCGGACGCCTGATCGCCATCACCTCCAGCGTCGGCCGCGACCCCCGCGCCTTCTGGGGCGCCTATGGCGCCTCCAAGGCGGCGCTGGAGACGCTGGTGCTGAGCTATGGCGAGGAGGTGCGCAATCTCGCGCCGATCAAGGCCGCCATCGTCGACCCCGGCGCCACCGCCACCACCATGCGCGCCCGCGCCTATCCCGGCGAAGACCCGTCCACGCTGAAGCCGCCCAGCGCGGTGGCCGATGCGGTGGTGGATTTGCTGAAGAGCGATTTCGAAACGGGGCACCGGCTAGAGGTAAAGGCTTAGCACTGTCTCGCTCGTCCCGAGCGTAGTCGAGGGGCGTGTGTGATGAGTTCCTGCCCGCGCCCCTCGACTTCGCTCGGGACGAGCGGAAACGGTTATTCCTTCACCAGCGTCACCTGCGCGACGTCGATGCCGCCGCCGCGGAAGCCGCCTTCGCAGTACATGAGATAGTAGCGCCAGAGATTGTGGAACGCCTCGTCGAAACCGGCCGGTAGGCGTCGTTCCGACACCGCGGCCTCGTAGCGTTCGCGCCAGATTTTGAGCGTCCGCGCGTAATCCAGGCCGAAGTCGTGCCGGTCGTGCCAGTCTAGGCCCGCCTCGCCAGCCATCGCGCGAAAGCGCGGCTCGCTGATCAGCATGCCGCCGGGGAAAATGTAGGTCTGGATGAAGTCGGCGCTGGCGGCATAGGCGTCGAACAGCGGCTCGCGGATCGAGATGAGCTGGACCGCCGCCTTGCCTCCAGGTTTCATCGCGCCGGCGATCGCCTGGAGATAGGCAGGCCAGTAAGCCTGCCCGACCGCCTCCACCATCTCCACGCTGGCGACGGCGTCGAATTCCCCTTCCACGTCGCGATAGTCGGTGAGCGCGATCGAGACGCGATCGGAGAGGCCGGCGGCGGCGATGCGTTGGTCCGCATATGCCTTCTGCTCCTCGGAGAGGGTGAGGCCGACGACATCGACCCCGTAGTCCCGTGCCGCGATCTCCGCGAGCGAGCCCCAGCCGCAGCCGATCTCGAGCAGGCGCTGGCCGGGCTTCAGATCGAGCCGGTCAAGCAGCGCTCGTATTTTCCGGGCCTGCGCCGCCTCAAGACCATCGTCCCCGTCGGCGAAGAGAGCGCTGGAATAGGTCATGCTCTCATCGAGCCAGGCGCGGTAGAAATCGTTGCCGAGGTCGTAGTGGAAGGCGATGTTCTCGCGCGCCCTCGCCCGGCTGTTGCGGCGGAGGAAATGGGCGCCGCGGTTGATCGAGCGCCACAGCCCCTTGGCGCGGGCCACTTCGCCCAGGCTCTCGCCGTTGCGCATGAACAGGTCGAACAGGGGCACGGGATCGGGGCTCGACCATTCGCCGAGGGCCCAGGCCTTGTACCAGCCGACCGAACCCGAGGTCATCAGCCGCACCAGCGCCCGCCAGCTATGGACGTGGACAATCGGCATCGGCCCCGGCTTTCGGCCGCCGAGGATGCGATGGCTGCCGTCCGGCAGCGTCGCGTCGATCCCGCCCTCGAGGAGACCGGCGTCGATCCGGTTCAAGACCTTGTGAAACCCACCTCCGGACAGCCGTGCGAGGCACCCTCCACCGGTCGCAAAGGCGCGATCGGCGGCGACAAGATGGCGGCCTCTGGGCTGCTCGGTCATGCTCCGCGCCTCGGCAAGGGAACAGTTTCACAGAATGGGACTCGTTCGTCCCGAGCGAAGTCGAGGGGCGTCTGTGATGAGTCCGTGCCACCGCCCCTCGACTGCGCTCGGGACGAACGAAACCTCACGAGCATCAAATCGCGTGCGGCTCCTTGGTGACCATCCAGCTCTGACCCTTGCCGACCAGCGCCTGGAGGTCGGGCGCCTTGCCCGCGCTCGCCTCGGCATTCTGCTGGACGACGGCGCTCTCGAACGTCGGGCGGGGATCGTCGTAGATGACGCCGAGCGCCATTGGGAAGGCGCCGAACGGCATGTCGACCAGCATGTGGGCGACGGCCTTGTTCTTCGGATCGTGGACGAGGACGCCAGCGGCCTCCCAGTCGCCGTCCGCCACGTCGACGACCTTCAGGGTCAGCGCCTCGCGGTCGAGGGTGATACCCTTCGCGCCGTTCGCAAACAGCATCGGCTCCCCGGCCTTCAGCCAGAGCTGGTTGCCCGCATTCTCCTTGGCGGTGAAGGACGCGAAGACGTCGTCATTATAGACGATGCAGTTCTGGAAAATCTCGACGAAGGCCGCGCCTCTATGGGCGTGAGCCGCCTTCAGCACCTCGGGCAGTTGCTTGCTGACGTCGATCGCGCGCGCGACGAAGCGGCCCGCCGAGCCGAGCGCAAAGGCACAAGGGTTCGCCGGACGGTCCACGGACCCGAACGGCGTCGACGGCGAGCGGGTACCGACCCGGCTCGTCGGAGAATATTGGCCTTTCGTAAGGCCATAAATCTCGTTGTTGAAAAGCAGTATCTGGCAATCGAGGTTGCGGCGGAGCACATGCATGGTGTGATTGCCACCGATCGACAGCGCGTCGCCGTCGCCGGTGATGATCCACACGTCCAGCTCCGGATTGGCGAGCTTCACCCCCGTCGCGATCGTCGGCGCGCGGCCGTGGATCGTGTGGAAGCCGTAGGTCTCCATATAATAAGGAAAGCGCGACGAGCAGCCGATGCCGGAAATGAACACCGTGTTCTCCGGCTTCACGCCCAGCTCCGGCATGGTCCGCTGCACCGCCTTCAGCACGGCATAGTCGCCGCAGCCGGGGCACCAGCGCACCTCCTGGTCGGTGGCGAAATCCTTGGGGGTCAATTTGGTCATTTCATTCATGGGTCAGATCCAGCCCCACAGGTAAAGGATAAGCAGCAGCACGAGGATGAGCAGGATGACGAGCGTGATGGGGCGTTGGGTCATGACAGGGCCTTTCCCACAAAACCGTTCGCCCTGAGCCTGTCGAAGGGCCATTCTTCCTTCTTCAGACCGCGGCGGGAGAAGATAAGGGCTTCGACAAGCTCAGCCCGAACGATGAGGGAGAACCACCCTCCTTTCACGACAACGCCTCCTCGATCGCGGCCTCGATCTCGGCAATCTTGAAGGGCTGGCCGGAGATCTTGTTGAGCGGCCGGGCATCGACCAGATACTGGTCGCGGAGCAGGGTCTTCAGCTGCCCCGTGTTCATTTCTGGAACGATGATCTGGTCGTAAGACCTTAAAAGGTCGCCCAGATTCTTCGGCAGCGGCCAGATGTGGCGGAGATGGACATGGCTGACGTCGAGGCCGCGTCTCCGCGCCCGGCGCACGGCCTGGTGAATGGGACCGTAGGTCGACCCCCACCCAACGACGACGAGCTTGCCGCCCGGCTCGCCCAGGCACACGTCCTGCGGCGCGATGCTGTCGGCGACGCCCAGCACCTTGTTCGCGCGCATCTCCGTCATCGCCTGATGGTTCTCGGGCGCATAGTCGATATGGCCGGTGCCGACATTCTTCTCGATGCCGCCGATCCGGTGCATCAGGCTCGGCGTCCCCGGCTTGATCCAGACGCGGGCACGCTTTTCGTCGCGGGCATAGGGGTTTACGCTCTCGCCTTCAGCCGGCGCCTCATCGTGGAAGCGCACCGGGAACGGCTCGTAGCCGCCCATGTCCGGCACCTTCCAGGGCTCGGCCGCATTGGCGATATAGCCGTCGGTGAGCAGCATCACCGGCGTCATATATTGGGTGGCGATGCGCACCGCCTCGATCGCGCAGTCGAAGGCGTCGGCGGGCGAGCGGGCGGCGATCACCGGCATCGGCGCGTCGCCGTTGCGGCCATAGACCGCCTGGTAAAGGTCCGACTGCTCGGTCTTGGTGGGAAGCCCCGTCGAAGGCCCGCCGCGCTGCGAATTGACGATGACCAGCGGCAGTTCGGTCATGATGGCGAGGCCCATCGCCTCGGTCTTGAGCGCGATGCCAGGCCCGGACGAAGAGGTGACCCCGAGCGAACCGGCGAAGCTCGCGCCGATGGCGCTGCCGATAGCGGCGATCTCATCCTCCGCCTGGAAGGTCGTGACGCCATATTCCTTGAGGCGGGAGAGATGGTGCAGGATCGCGCTCGCCGGCGTGATCGGATAGCCGCCGAAGAACATCGGCAGCCCGGCCAACTGGGCGCCGGCGACCAGCCCAAGCGACAGCGACTCAGCGCCCGTGACGGTGCGATAGAGGCCGGGTTCGGCCGGCGCGGGATCGAGATGCTGCTGGTGAAGCTGGCCCCCGATCTCCGCCGTCTCGCCATAGGCATGGCCGGCGTTGAGCGCCGCGATATTGGCCTCGGCAAGCTCCGGCGCCTTGGCGAACTTCGCCGTCAGCCAATCCTCGATGGGCTGGCGCTCGCGGTCGAACATCCAGAGCGCCAGACCCAAGGTCCACATGTTCTTGCAACGCAGCGCTTCCTTGTTGCCGAGGCCGAAGGGCTTCACGGCGTCGAGGGTCAGCTGGCTGATGTTGAAATGGATGAGCTGCCACTTGGCGAGGCTGCCGTCTTCGAGCGGATTGCTCTCATAGCCCGCCTTGGCGAGGTTGCGCGCGCCGAACTCGCCTTCGTCGGCGATGACGAGTCCGCCGGGCTTCAAGGAGCCGACATTGGTCTTGAGCGCCGCTGGGTTCATCGCGATCAGCACGTCCGGCGCATCGCCTGCCGTCTCGATCGCCGCGGAGCCGAAATTGATCTGGAAGGCGGAGACGCCGAAAGTCGTCCCCTGCGGCGCGCGTATCTCGGCGGGGAAGTCGGGGAAGGTCGCGAGATCGTTGCCGGCCAGCGCGGTGGAGAGCGTGAACTGCCCGCCGGTAAGCTGCATGCCGTCGCCGGAATCGCCAGCAAAGCGCACGACGACGGATTCGAGCGGCGCTGCCGTCTGGGCGTCTTCAGGCGTTACGAGATGGGTGGCCGTCGCCATGTCAGTCCTTCGAAGCAATCGTTCAGGCGACCCCTAGCTCGCGTCCGTGCCCGCGACAATGGATGAGACCACGGGAGTTCGCCTAAGAGCCCCAAGATAATGCGCGCGATAGGTTTCTTAAACGGAGAATCCGTGGCCCCGACCCTTTTGTCGGCGATGGCGTCGAGCCACTTTCCCCTGAGTCATCCCGGCGGAAGCCGGGACCCCAGAACACAGCGCTCGGAGGCTGGTCGGCGTGTCATCGTGTCAGCTTCGGTCCACGGTGTTCTTGGATTCCGGCTTCCGCCGGGATGACGTTGATGAAGTCAGGTGTAATTTGCTCAAAAGCCAAAACCAGAATGAGGACCCGATGACCGATCCGACTTTCCTCCCCTACCGCCCCGGCGCCGGCGTGATGCTCCTCAACCCTGAGGGCAAGGTTTTCGTCGCCCAGCGGCTCGATAGCACTCTCGAAGCCTGGCAGATGCCTCAGGGCGGTCTCGACGAAGGCGAGGATCCGGAAGCCGGCGCTCTCAGGGAACTGGAGGAGGAAACCGGCATCAAGCCGAGCCAGGTCGAAATCCTCGCCCGCTGCCCCGTCGAACTCACCTACGACCTTCCCGACGACCTCGTCGGCAAGATGTGGCAGGGCCAGTGGCGCGGCCAGCGCCAGTCCTGGTTCCTCTGCCGCTTCACCGGCCGCGACGAGGACGTGAACATCGAGACGGAGCATCCCGAGTTCCGCGCCTGGAAATGGGCCGATCCCGAGGAGCTGCCGGCGATGATCGTGCCGTTCAAGAAGACCCTCTACGAGGATGTGCTGAAGGCGTTCGAGGCGTGGCTGTAGGATCTCAAGGCAACCAGCCCTGAGCCCCCTTCACCGTCATTGCGAGCGCAGCGAAGCTATCCAGTGCGGCCTCCGACGCCCGAATGGATTGCTTCGTCGCAACGCTCCTCGCAATGACGCCCCCTCAGCCGCTCGTTTCCACTGCCGCTTTCCTCCGCCGGGCCCAGATGTTGAGCCCTTCGATCCCGGCCGAGAAAGCCATCGCCGTATAGATATAGCCCTTGGGCACATGCACGCCGAAGCCGTCGGCGATCAGCACCGCGCCGATCATCAGCAGGAACCCGAGCGCCAGCATCACCACCGTCGGGTTCCGCTTGATGAAGTTCGCCATCGGATCGGCCGCAAGCAGCATCACCAGCACCGCCGTGACCACCGCGATCACCATCACCGGCAGATGCTCCGTCATGCCCACCGCCGTCAGGATCGAATCGACCGAGAAGACGAGGTCCAGCACCAGGATCTGGGCGATGGTTGCGCCGAACGTCATCGTCGTCCGTCCGACATCGAACACGTCGTCATTGGGATGCGGATCGACATTGTGGTGGATTTCCTTGGTCGCCTTCCACACCAGGAACAAGCCGCCGGCGATCAGGATCAGGTCGCGCCAGGAAAACTGCGTCTCGAACGTCGGCTCGCCATATTGGCCCGGCGCCCCTTGGAAGCCGAGATCGATGACCGGCTCGGTCAACCCCACCAGCCAGGCGATCATCGACAGCAAGGCCAGCCGCATGAACAACGCAAGGCCGATGCCGACGCGGCGCGCCTTCTGCTGCTGATGCTCGGGCAGCTTGTTGGTCAGGATCGAGATGAAGATGAGATTGTCGATGCCGAGCACGATCTCCATCACCACCAGGGCGACGAGCGCCGCCCAGACGGCGGGATCGGAAAAAAGGGCGAGTAGACTTTCCATGCTGCCTTTGAGCTCCCTGCTGGCCGGCACGCGGCCGGCTGGTCGTCACAAGGGATCGGCGGGAGGCAGGGAAGGAAACGCCCTGGACCTGCATCGAGCCAACCCGATGCGGTCCGACATCACGATCACGACGATCGCCAGAGGGGCCCGGCCCGCCCGACTTTTTTAGGGACGCGCCGGGCGGAGTTCAAGCGTGTGGAAGCTGCCGGCAGCAAGGGGATGTCCGCTTTAGGCCCATTGCGGAGACCGCAAGCTTCGCCTAGAGGCGCAGCCGTTGGGGAGTAGCTTCCGACGCCAAGTCGGCCCCGCGTCAACACACTTGCGCTTCGGCGCATGGCGCGGGGAGTGGATCGCCACCTAGCGAGACCAGCGCAGACCGAGGCCTGTTCGGGCGTCTCGGCCTGTGCTGTCGTTCGCCCGGCGGAGTTCGAAATGTCTCCCTTCTCCATCGCCATATTGGCCTTCAGCATGTCCGCCGACGCTTGCGCGGCGGCGATGGCGCGTGGCGTCGCGACAAAACCGAGCCTGTCCGCTGCGATCAAGGGCGGCCTTGTCTTCGGCGTGGTCGAGACTCTCACCCCCCTGGTCGGTTGGGCATTCGGCCTGGCCGCGAGCAACTATATCGCGTCGGTCGATCACTGGGTCGCATTCGCCCTCCTCTGCATCGTCGGCGGCAAGATGGCGCTGGAGGCGATCGACCGGTTCGGTGTCGCGGACGGTGACGTGGAGGGCGGGCTTGCGGGCGGTGGAACCCTGACGCTGATCCTGACGGCCGTTGCCACCAGCATCGACGCCGCTGCCGTCGGGGTCACCCTGGCACTGGTGAGCGTGAACATCGTCTCGGTCGCTCTTGCGATCGGCCTCACGACCTTCGTTCTCGCAACGGCAGGCATGATGATCGGTCGAAGGTTCGGAGCGAAGTTCGGACCGGTCGTCGAAGTGATTGGCGGTGTGGGTCTCATCGCCATCGGCACGGCCATCCTGCTCGATCACACAGGCGTGTTGAGCTGAGCCATATGCCCGCTTTCCGTCCGAAGCAGTCACTCGCCCAGGTCTGAACCCGTTTCACTTTCCAACAGAGGCCTCCGCGCTGGTGTGGCGCCGTCGCCAATCATCGGCTAAGGCGCCCGATATGCAGGGCATGACGAGTGACGAACGCGCGGTGCTGGACCGGGCCGCGGGGGAGCCGATGCTGGATCAGGTGACGGCCTGGGCGGCGGTCAACAGCGGCTCGCGCAACCTCGATGGCCTCGCCTCCATGGCGGCAATTTATGCAGATGTATTCGCGGCGCTGCCGGGCGAGGTGGCGCTGAAGGCGCCCTCGCCGGTCGAGGCGATGCAGGCGGACGGGTCGCTGAAGCGGGTAGCGCATGGCCGCAACCTCCATGTGACGGTGCGGCGCGAGGCGCCGGTGCAGCTGCTCTTCACCGGCCACATGGACACCGTGTTCGGAGTCGATCACCCGTTCCAGGACGTCACCTGGCGCGAGAAGGACAGGGTGCTCGGCGGGCCCGGCGTCGCCGACATGAAGGGCGGCATCGCCGTGATGCTGGCGGCGCTGAAGGCAGTCGAGACAAGCGAGGCGGCGCGCAACCTCGGCTATGAGATCGTCATCAACAGCGACGAGGAGGTCGGCTCGCCCGGCTCGGCGGCGTTGCTGGCCGAGGCGGCACGGGGCAAGACGGCGGCGCTCACCTACGAGCCGGCCGCGCTGCCCGACGGCACGCTCGCCGGGGCGCGGCCGGGAAGCGGCAATTTCTCGATCTTCATCCAGGGCCGCAGCGCCCATGCCGGACGCAATCCGGAGGACGGGCGCAACGCCATCGTCGCCGCCGCCGACCTCACCCTCCGCCTCGCCCGCGCCAAGGGCGAAGGCCTCTCCGTCAATCCGGCCCGCATCGACGGCGGCGGCCCCAACAATGTCGTTCCGGACCATGCTGTGCTGCGGGTCAACATGCGCCCGATCGGACCGGAGCAGCAGCAGCGCGCCCAGGCCGCGCTGGATGAGGCCGTCGCCGCCGTCGCCGCCGAACATGATGTGCAAGTCCACGTCCATGGCGGCTTCGCCCGCCCGCCCAAGCCGCTCGACCCGAAGGCCGAGAAGCTGTTCGCCCTCGTCAAGCGCTGCGGCGCCGATCTCGGCCAGGACATAAGCTGGCGCGCCACCGGCGGCGTCTGCGACGGCAACAATATCGCGGCCTGCGGCGTGCCCGTCGTCGACACGATGGGCGTGCGCGGCGGCGCCATCCACTCGTCGGACGAATATATGATCGTCGAGAGCCTCGCCGAGCGCGCCCAGCTCTCCGCCCTCACCATTCTTCGCCTCGCTTCCGGAGCCCCTTTGTGAGTTTTCGAATCCGTCCCGCTACCAACGACGACTTCCGGGCCATCTACGAGATGGCAAAGCTCACCGGCGGGGGCTTCACCAACCTCCCCGCCGACAAGGCCTCGCTGGTCGCCAAGCTCAGCCGCTCCGACGAGGCCTTCTCCAGCGACGCCGAGGAGCAGGGCAACGACCTGTTCGTGATGGTGCTGGAGAATGTCGAGACCGGCCAGATACGCGGCACCTGCCAGATGTTCGGCCAGGTCGGCACCGAATGGCCCTTCTACTCCTATCGCATCAGCACCCTCACCCAGACCTCCAAGGCGCTCGGCAAGACCTTCCGCGCCGAGATGCTGACCCTCGTCACCGACTTCGAGGGCTCATCCGAAGTGGGCGGCCTCTTCCTCCACCCCGGCGAGCGCGCCGGCGGCCTCGGCATGCTGCTCGCCCGCAGCCGCTATCTGTTCGTCAAGCAGCATCGCAAAAGATTCGGCAGCCGCGTGCTGGCCGAGCTTCGTGGCGTGATCGACGAGGCGGGCGGCTCGCCTTTCTGGGACGCCATCGCCGGCCGCTTCTTCGGCATGAACTTTCAGGAGGCCGACGAGTTCAACGCCACCCACGGCAACCAGTTCATCGCCGACCTCATGCCCAAGACGCCGATCTACACGGCGATGCTGCCTGAGAGCGCCCGGGCGGTGATGGGCGTCCCCCACCCTTCCGGCCGAGCCGCGATGAAGATGCTGGAGCGGGAAGGCTTCAAATTCGATGGCTATATCGACATTTTCGACGGCGGGCCGACCGTGTCGTGCGAGACCGACAACATCCGCACCGTGCGTGAGTCGAAGGAATATACGCTGTCCGGCGTGAACGAGGATTGGGACAGCGAGCCGGTCATGCTCGCCGCCGGCCGCCTCAAGGACTTCCGCGCCTGCTACGGCAATGTCGGCCTGGACGATGACGGCAAGGCGACGATCGACCCCAGCGCCGCCGAGCTGCTGGAAGTCCGGCCGGGCGACCGCCTAGTGGCGATGGGGCGCTGACATGGCGCTCGCCGAGATCAACTTCGACGGCATCATCGGCCCCAGCCACAATTATGCCGGCCTCAGCCTCGGCAACCTCGCCTCGGCCGCCAACGCGCTCCACGTCTCCGAGCCGCGCGCCGCCGCGCTCCAAGGCATCGAGAAGATGCGGCACAATGTCCGTCTCGGTCTCGCCCAGGGCATTTTCCTCCCCCTCCCTCGCCCCAATCACGAATGGCTGAGCGATCTCGGCACCACCGCCGACGACGCCCCGGATTCCATCCGCCCCGCCGCCTTCTCGGCCTCGTCCATGTGGGCCGCCAATGCCGCCACCGTCTCGCCGGCCCCCGATACGGCGGACGGCCGCTGCCACCTTACCGTCGCGAACCTGCGCACCATGGCCCATCGCAGCCATGAATGGCCGGACACGCTCTCGCAGCTCCGCCTCGCCTTCGCCGACGGCGAGCATTTCCACGTCCACAAACCGGTGCCGCCTACCTTTGGCGACGAGGGTGCGGCCAACCACATGCGCCTCTCGACCTCCCATAGCGACAAGGCCATCGAAGTGTTCGTCTACGGCAAGCGCGGCGGCGCTTTCCCAGCCCGCCAGCATGTCGAGGCCAGCCGCGCCATCGCCCGTCTCCACCAACTCGATCCCGAGCGGACACTGTTCGTCGCCCAGTCGGAGGAGGCGATCGCCGCCGGTGCCTTCCACAATGACGTCGTCGCCGTCGCCAACGAAAATGTGCTCCTCGCCCACGAACAGGCTTTCGAGGACCGGGCGGACTTCTACGCTTCGCTGAAGCGGCTGCTGGCCGAGGTCGAGATCATCGAGGTGCCGGCGAGCGCCGTCAGCCTCGACGACGCCGTCAAATCCTACCTGTTCAACGCCCAGCTGGTGACCCTGCCCGAGGGCGGCATGGGCCTCATTCTGCCCGAAGAAGCACGCGACACGCCGCCGGTCTGGACCTGGCTCGAGAAGATGGTCGCCGGCAACGGCCCCATCCGCAAGCTCTTCGTCGTCGACGTCCGCCAGTCCATGGCCAATGGCGGCGGCCCCGCCTGCCTCCGTCTCCGCGTCGTCGCCGACCCCGCTACGGTGGACCCGCGTTTCATCGTCGATAAGGCCAAGCTCGACACGATCGCCGAAGTGGTGCGCGAGCATTGGCCCGAGCGCGTCGTCCCCGCCACCCTGCTCGATCCCGATTTCAGGGAACGCATCGAAGTGGCCCGCGCGGCGCTGCTCGAACGGCTGGATCTAGGCGAGCTCGTCTAGGTCGGACGCTTGTCATCCCGGCGAAAGCCGGGATGACATCTGTCGCGGGAGCCCTAGCGGCTCCAGAAAATGTCGATCGAGGCGTCCACCTCGGCGACGACTCTTCCAATCGGAGTCGAGGAGAGCGGGCCCGCCTCGATCGCCTTCTCGACAACGGCGCGCTTTTCGTCGCCGGTGAGGACGACCATCACCGCCCGGGCCGAAGCGATGGCGGCGGCGGTCAGGGTGACGCGGTCGACCGGCGCGTCGGCCGGCATGGGATCGGGATGGACGCCGACGACGCGGCGCTCCCTGGGGCCGGCGACGGCGCGGTCGAAGTCGGGTCCGGGAAGGATCGACGCGGTGTGGCCGTCCGAGCCGACGCCGAGCATGACGAGGTCGAGCGGCCATTCGAGCCGCGCCAGCCGCTCGTCGCCGAGCCGGCCCGCCTCCTGGTAGTTCCCTAGCGCCGCCTCATCGACCAGCGAGACGATCTCGGCGCCCGTCTTGCCGAAGAAGTGCTGAAGCTTGGCATGGTTGCTGAGCGGGTCGCCGAGCGGCACCAGCCGGTCGTCGGTCGGAAGGAGCGTGACCTTGGACCAGTCGATCTCCTTCTTGAGCAGCGCCTCGTAGACGACGTCCGGCGTTCGCCCGCCGGTCAGCGCGATGCGCGCGCCGCCATGCGCTTCAATCGCGCTCTCGACCACGAAAGCGACGTCGCCCGCCACCTGCTCCGCCATTTCCGCGGGCGTGTCGAACTCCCACCATTCCACTTCGTCCATGTCTCTTCCCGAATATGAGGCCGCCCATGCCCATAGCCCCTGCCCTCCGCCCGGAACAACCCGCTTCTCCGGCGGGTTCCTCCGCAGGAAAGGAGACACGATCATGCCCGCCAAGTCTCAGGCCCAGCAGAAAGCCGCCGGTGCCGCCCTGTCCGCCAAGCGCGGCGACACGCCTAAGAGCAAGCTCAAGGGCGCATCGAAATCGATGGTCGAATCGATGAGCGAAAAGGAGCTGGAAAAGATGGCCTCGACCAGCCGCAAGGGAAAGCCGGAGCATGCGAGCAAGGACTAACGTCGGAAGACCTTAGTTTCCTCCATTCAATCCGGCGGCGGTATCGTCCTCGGACGGGTGATGGCGTCGCCTCCTGACCGCGACCCTGTCCGCGCCCTGTCGCGCTCGCTCTCCGGCAGGGTGTGGCCCGCGGCTTCCTCTTCACCAAGCGTCGTGCCGGCCTCCGGATCGGTATCCGTCGAGTCTGACTTCTTCCGATCCCGATCCATGCCGCTCCCTCGAATGCGTGACTCGAAAAACGAGTACGGCACCGCGTCGTTCCGATTACGCTGAGAAGGAGGGGTGAAGGAGTTGGCGCGCCCGAAAGGATTCGAACCTCTGACCCCCAGATTCGTAGTCTGGTGCTCTATCCAGCTGAGCTACGGGCGCGCGGTGGGCTGGCACATAGGGGGAAGATTCAGGGCGTGCAACCCCGTTGCTCGCAAAAGGTGGGGCGCATAGGGAGGGGGTATGAGAGTTTTGGTGCGCCTCCTGTCAACGATCGCCGCCGCGGCCCTGATCGCCGGGTGCGCGGCGCAGGGGCCATTCCCCTCGCTCGCCCCGCGCGCGGTGGAACGGGAGCTGAGCGGTGCGCCGCTGCCGCCGTGCATAGAGGGTGCGGAAGCGGCCGAGGCAGCCGCCACCTCAGCCCCTGTCCCTGCACCCACAGTTGCGGATCCTGCGCTGGTGGCGCGAATCGATCAACTGCTGGCGGCGGCGCGGCAAGGCAACAGCGACTTTGGCGAGGCTCTAGCGGCGGCGGACACGGCGGCGTCGCGAGCGGGCGACTCCGGATCGGAATCCTGGATCGCCGCCCAGATCGCGCTCTCGGAGGCGGAAATGGCGCGGACCCCCACGGCAACGGCCCTGGCCGAACTGACGGCGCTCGCGCTGGAGGAAACGGCCGGGCCGGCCAACCCGCTCGACCGGCAGGCCCTCGACCGGGCGACCGAGGAGGTGCGGAGCCTCGCCGATCGGCAGACGGAGCGGCTCGAGGCGCTGAAGGCTTCGCTCAGCGGCCTTTGAGGTCAGCGGCGTGGGCCCTGGCGAGCGCCACATAATGGGCGACGCCGGCGCGCATCCCGACCAACTGGTCCGGCGTCAGGTCGCGCACATATTTGGCCGGGCGGCCCGCCCACAGCTGACCGCTGGGGATGCGGCGGCCCGGCGTCAGCATGGCGCCGGCGGCAAGCATGGCGTCGCTTTCGATCTCGCAGCCGTCCATGACGATGGCGCCCAGCCCGACGAAGGCCCGGTCATGCAAGGTGCAGCCGTGGACCATCGCCATATGGCCGATCAGCACCTCCTCGCCGATGATGGTGGGATGGCCGTCCGGTTCTCCGGGCTTGGGCGAATCGCAATGGATGACGGTGCCGTCCTGGACGTTGCTGCGGGCGCCGATGCGGATTCGGTTCACGTCGCCGCGAACGACGCAATTGTACCAGATGCTCGCCTCCGGCCCCAGCTCGACGTCGCCGATCAGCCGGGCGCCCGGCGCCACGAAGGCGGACGGATCGATGCGGGGGACGTTTCCGCCGAAAGGGAGGATCGTCACCGCCGCCAGTCCTTCTTCTCGATCTCGTAGATTATCGTCGGGTTGAGGTCCGGGAAGCGCGGGTCGTCATAGTCGAGATCCTCGCGGCGGCGCATGCCGAGCCTACGCATCAGTCCCCAGCTCGCCTCATTCTGGTTGAAGGTGATGGCGTAGACGCGCTCCGCGCCGAGCCGGTCGAAGGCATGGTCGAGCGACGACGTCGCGGCTTCCCGCGCATAGCCCTGCCCCCAGCTATCCTCGCGAAAGCGCCAGCCGACCTCATATTCGCCCTTGATGGAGCCGTGCGGATCGTCGGCGATCTTGAGGCCGCAGAAACCGAGGAAGGCGCCGTCCTCCTTTCGCTCCACTACCCAGAGGGTGAAGCCCCGCTCCGCCTGCCAGCGGGCGAGCCGCTCCGACACCTCCCGCAAGGCCTCGCGGCTCTTGACGCCGCCCAGCCATCGCATGACGGCCGGCGTGTTGGTGTGGAGGTGGAAGAGGTCGGCGTCGCCCTCGCGCCAGTTCCTCAGGATGAGCCGCTCGGTTTCGATCATGCCGTGCGGAGTAGCGCCCCTTGCCTCATTCGGTCCAGCCTTCGATCAGCGGCAGGATGCTCGCATAATCGTCGCTCCAGCCGGCGAAGCCGCGCTGCGATTCGAGATCTCGCCAACGGCCGTTGCTGCCGCTCGAGACCATCATCCGGCCGAGGACCTCTGGGTCCTTCGCCATGGCGACCCAGACGGAGGCCGTCGCATAATCCTTCGCGTCGTCTTCCGGCCGATAATCGAGCAAGGCGGCTTTCCAGCCACCCCGCCGGGCAGCGGCGGCGAGGACCGGCTCCAGATCAAGATAACGGTTCGAGATATGGACGAGCAGAATGCCGCGCGGCTGCAGCGCGCGGGCGTAGACCTGGAACGCCTCGCGCGTCAGCAGGTGGATCGGCACCGAATCCGATGAAAAGGCGTCGACGGCGAGAATGTCGAGCGTGCCGGGCTCCAGGCCTTCGAGGGTCAGCCGGGCATCGCCGAGGACGATATCGGCCTGCGGCGCGCAATTTTCGACATAGGTGAAGTAGCCGCTTTCGGTGGCGATGCGGACGACGGCCGGATCGATCTCGAAGAAGCGCCAGCGCTGGCCGGGCTCGGCGTAGCAGGCAAGCGTCCCGGTCCCCAGGCCGACGATGCCGATGTCAGCGTCCGCTCCGAAGAGCTCGGGTGCGACGGAGAGGACATGGGCAACACCAGAGCCGGGCACATAATAGGTGGTCGGTGCCAATTCCGCCCCCGGTATCCGGCTCTGGATGCCGTGCAGGGTGGTTCCGTGCGTCAGCATGGTCGCGTTGCCGTCCTCGACCGAGCCGACGGTATAGACGCCGAAATAGCTGCGCGTGCGCACGTCCGAGACGGTCAGCCGGAGGGTGTTCCAGCCGCCATAGCTCAACATCAGCGCGGCCAGGCACGCGGCGAACACCCATCGCCTTCCCAGGCTGAGCAGGGCGAGGAGAGCGATGATTCCGCTCGCACCATAGGCAACGGCATCGGGAAGCCCGAACCCGTCTATGCCGGCGAGCGAGAGGAGGAGCGCGAGGAGGGGAAGGCTCATTGTGAGACGTCCGCCCCAAACGGGATCGGACCAGAGACGGTCGACCGCCGAGATATAGCTTTGGGCCGGAATGAGCAGGGCGGCGGCGACGATTAGCAGGGGGTGCTCATAGGCCCAGTCGAGCAGAATGGGCGCTGCCAGGGCGCAGAAGACGCCGCCGACGACGCCGCCCAGCGACATGGCGAGATAGAAGCCCGTCAGCCGATCGACGTCGGGCCGCAAGCGATACATCTGGGCATGCAGCGTCACCGCCACCACGAACAGCAGGCCGAGCCCGAGAGTGGCGGCGAAGATGGGGCGCTGGGTGCCGCTGGCGAAGGCGAAGGCGCCGGCACCGAGGATGACGAACGGCGCGACGGCGGAAACGAGGTCCGCGGGCCCGCGCCGGGCGGCGAAGGCGACGGAGAAGCTCAGCAGATAGAGGCCGAGCGGCAGCGCCCAGAGCAGCGGCATGGCGACGATGTCGGTCGTAAGATGCGTCGTCGTGGAAAGCATCAGCCCGGAGGGCACCGCCGCCAAGGCGATCCAGTGGAGGACGCGGCGCCCGCTCGGCGAGGGCGAGCGTTCGCCGACGTTCGCAATGGCTGCGTGCCGGGGAACGGTGACGGCGCAGCCGATAACGAGCGCAAGAAGAAGGATGAAACCCGCCGTCCAAAGCCGGCTCTGCTGTTCCAGCGAGAGCAGCGGCTCGACGATGAGCGGATAGGAGATGAGGCCGGCGAAGCTGCCCAGATTGGAGGCGGCGTAGAGCGGATAGGGATCGCCCCGGCTGGTCTCCAGCGCATACCAGCGCTGCATCAGCGGCGCCTGGGCCGAAATGATGAAGAAGAGCGGCCCGATCGAGGCTATGAGGAACCAGGGCACCCACAAGGCCGGAGCGAAATTGGCCGGGGGAAGAGCGGAGCTGAGGCCGATAGGGAGCCACAAGGCCGCCGCTCCGAAGAGCGCGAGATGCAGGCCCGCCTGCCGTCGCGGCGGGAGCCGGGCGATACCGTGGGCGTAGGCGTAGCCGCCGAGCAGCAGCGCCTGATAGACCAGCATGGCGCTGTTCCACACGGCCGGGGCTCCGCCGAGCCGCGGCAGGGCCATGCGTCCGATCATCGGCTGGGTGAGGAAGAGGAGAAAGGAACCGGTGACGATCGTCACCAGGAAGAGCGGCTTTGCGAACCGTTCCTGGCTCGAGGCCGAGGTTACCGATTGATGCAGTGCCGGTCTCCCGTCTGGCCCCCACACCTATCCGAACATGGTGAAGGCCAGGTTAACCATGGCTGAGCAGCCGCGCCGCATGCGCCGCGTGATAGGTGAGGATGCCGGAGCAGCCGGCTCGCTTGAAGGCGGTGAGCGTCTCCAGCACGAGGGCGTCGCGGTCCCCCGCCCCGGCCGCGACGGCAGCCTCGATCATCGCATATTCGCCCGAGACTTGATAAGCAAAGACAGGCACTTCGAACCGGTCCTTCACGCGCCGAACGATGTCGAGATAGGGCAGGCCCGGCTTCACCATGACATAGTCGGCGCCCTCGGTCAGATCGAGCGCCACTTCGCGGAGCGCCTCCTCGGCATTGGCCGGGTCCATCTGGTAGCTCCTCTTGTCGCCCTTCAGAAGGCCGCGCGAGCCGACCGCGTCACGGAAAGGACCGTAGAAGGCCGAGGCATATTTGGCGGCATAGGCCATGATGGCGACATTGACATGGCCTTCGCGCTCCAGCGCCGCCCGGATGGCGCCGACGCGGCCGTCCATCATGTCGGACGGCGCGACGATGTCCGCCCCGGCGCGCGCCTGCACCAAGGCCTGCTCGACGAGGATCGCGCTGGTTTCGTCGTTCTGCACATAGCCGGCCGCGTCCGTGACGCCGTCATGGCCGCTCGCCGTGTAGGGATCGAGGGCCACGTCCGTCAGGACGCCGATTTCCGGCGCGGCGTCCTTCACGGCCTTGATCGCGCGGCACATGAGGTTGTCCGGGTTGAGCGCCTCGCTTCCCCTCTCGTCGCGCAGGTCCTGGGGCGTGTTCGGGAACAGGGCTATGCAGGGAATGCCAAGGTCCCTCGCCTCCCGCGCCCGTTCCGCCAGCCGGTCCATGGACCAGCGCGACACGCCCGGGAGCGTCGCTATGGGCTCCTCCACGCCTTGCCCGTCGGTCACGAAAAGGGGCCAGATGAGGTCTGATGCGTTTAGAACGGTCTCGGCGACCATCGATCGAGACCAGGCGAAGGCGCGCGAACGGCGCAAGCGGACGGCGGGAAAGGAAGCAAGGCTCATGTCAGATGCGGCTGTAGCGTCCCCGCTTGTGGGTGGAAAGCCGGTTCCCAAGGAGGCGGTGCTGGTGGTCAACGCCCATTCCCGCAAGGGCCGCGAGCTGCTGCGCGAAGCGAAGGAGAAGCTGGAGGCGGCCGGGATCCGGCTCAGCGCGGTCTATCCCGTGCGCAAGCCGAAGGACTTGATCCCGACGATGCGGAAGGCGGTGGCGAGCGGCACGCCGATGGTGATCGTGGGCGGCGGCGATGGCTCGCTTTCCTGCACCGTCGACGACGTGGTGGACCGCGACTGCGTCTTCGCACTGCTGCCGCTCGGCACCGCCAACAGCTTCGCCCGCACCCTCGGCATCCCGCTGGACCTCGACGGCGCCATCGAGACGATCGCCACGGGCCGGCGGAGGCGGATCGACCTTGGCGTCCTCGACGGCGATTATTTCGCTAATTGCGCGGCGATCGGCCTGTCGCCGCTGATCGGCGAGGGCATCCCGCACAAGCTCAAAAAATATCTCGGCCGGGTAGGCTATCTCGTCTGGGCGACCTGGTGCCTGGTCAGGTTCCGCCCGTTCAAGCTGACGATCGACGACGGGCGGGAGACGTACAGCCTCTGGGCAACCGAGGTCCGCCTCGCCAACGGCGGCTTCCATGGCGGCGTCGAGCTGGTCGAAACGGCCGAGGTCGACAATGGCGAAATCGTCGCCCAGGTGGTGATGGGCCGCAGCAAGGCACGGCTGATCTGGGACTGGTTCGCCAAATATTGGAAACTCCCGACGCGCGAGGCCACGACGCAGGAATTCTGGGGCGAGCGGCTGCGCATCGACACCAAGCCCCGGATGAAGATCTCGATCGACGGCGAGGTGCTGGCGAAGACGCCGGCCACCGTCGCGGTCGCCCACAAGGCGATCGAGGTGGTGGTGCCGCAGGAGCAGGAGGCAGCCGGCTGAGTCCGTTCGTCCCGAGCGTAGTCGAGGGGCGGGTGTGATGACTCCGTGCCAGCGCCCCTCGACTTTGCTCGGGACGAACGAGTCTCGGGCTTATCCCAACCGCGCCAAAGCCGCCGCGTAGCGCTCCGCGTCCGAGGCTTTTTCGGCATGGTCCGCCCTCGCCTTCTCGACGGCCTCGGGCTTGGCGCGCTCGACGAAACTCGGATTGCTTAGGCGTCCGGAGAGTGAGTCCCGCTCCTTCTCCGCCGCCTGCAACGCCTTGGAGAGGCGGGAACGTTCGGCGTCCAAGTCGATCACCCCTTCCAGCGGCAGGACGAAGGTGGCTTCATCGACGATCACCTGCGCCGCACCGCCGGCAGGAGCGGCATCGCCGCTGATCGTCTCGATCCGGGCCAGACGCTTGATCGCCGCATCATGGCGCCCGAGGCGCTCGATCGTCGCCGCGTTGGCATCCCGAACGTGCAGCGCCAGCTTTGCACTCGGTGGCACGTTGAGCTCCGAGCGGGTGGCGCGGATGCCGCTGACGAGGCGGATCAGCCAATCGATCTCCGGCCCCGCCTCCGCGTTTAGCGCGCGCGCATCCGGCATCGGCCATTTGGCGAGGATCAGCGGATAGGGCCGATCCCCCATCGCGTGCCACAGCTCCTCCGTGATGAAGGGCATGAACGGATGGAGCATGACCAGTATCTGATCGAGCACCCAGGCGGCGACTTCCCTAGTCTCCTCGTCGATCTGGCCCCTCTCGTCTCCGCTCGAGACCGGCTTGATCAACTCCAGATACCAGTCGCAGAAGGTCGCCCAGGTGAAGTGATAGATGGTATTGGCGCTCTCGTCGAAGCGGAGTTCGGCCATGGCGAGGTCGAGCGCCTGCACGGTCTTCACCGTCTCGCCGACGATCCAGCGGTTGACCGGAAGCGTGGCCCGAGGCGGTTCGATCGCCTTCGAAGTGCCGATGCCGTTCGACTGGCAGAAACGCGCCGCGTTCCACAGCTTGGTGGCGAAATTGCGATAGCCCTCGACCCGCTTCTCATCCAATTTGATGTCGCGGCCCTGGCTCTCCATCGCCGCGAGGGTGAAGCGCAGCGCGTCGGCGCCATATTTGTCGACGAGGCCGAGGGGATCGACGGTGTTCCCCTTCGACTTGGACATTTTCTGCCCCTTGGCATCGCGGACGAGGCCGTGGAGGTAGAGGGTGTTCCAGGGCTTCTCCTTCATGAACTGGAAGCCCTGCATCGCCATGCGGGCATCCCAGAAGAAGATGATGTCGAAGCCGGAGATGAGAATGTCGTTGGGATAATGGCGCTTCAGAAGCTCTGTCTCCTCGGGCCAGCCGAGGGTGGCGAAGGGCCAAAGGGCGGATGAGAACCAGGTGTCGAGCACGTCGGGATCGCGGCGGAGCGGCCGGTTGCCGGCCTCGGCTCTCGCCTCCTCTTCGCTTTCCGCGACGAAGACATTGCCTTCATGGTCATACCAGGCCGGAATCTGGTGCCCCCACCAAAGCTGGCGCGAGACGCACCAGGGCTGGATATTCTCCAGCCAGTTGAACCAGGTCTTCTTCCAGGTTTCGGGCACCACGCGAATGTCGTCGTCGCGGACGGCGGCGATGGCGGGTTTCGCCAGGGTCGCCGCGTCGACATACCATTGGTCGGTGAGCCAGGGCTCGATGACGGCGCCGGAGCGGTCGCCGAAGGGGGTCTGGACGACGCGGTCCTCGACCTTTTCGAGGAAGCCCTCCGCCTCCAGCCTCGCCACGACCTTGTCGCGCGCGTCGAAGCGATCGAGGCCGAGCAGCTCTTCCGGGATCAGCCCGTCCGCCGTCTGCACGACCCGGGCCTGGGCGTCGAACATGTTGAGCATGTCGACAGGTTTGAAGCCGGCGCGCTTGCCGACCTCGAAATCGTTGAAGTCGTGCCCCGGCGTGATCTTCACCGCGCCGGAGCCGAGCTCCGGATCGGCATGTTCGTCGGCGACGATGGGGATGAGGCGGCCGGTAATCGGATGCTTGAGCTTCTTGCCGATCAGGGCGGTATAGCGCTCATCCTCCGGATGGACCGCGACGGCCATGTCGGCGAGCATCGTCTCGGGGCGCGTGGTGGCGACGTGGATGAAGCCGCTGCCGTTCTCCAGCGGATATTTGAGGTGCCAGAACTTGCCCTGGACCTCGCGCGTCTCGACCTCCAGGTCGGATATGGCGGTGCCGAATTTCGGGTCCCAGTTGACCAGCCGCTTGTCGCGATAAAGCAGGCCCTGGCGGTAGAGATCGACGAACACCTTGAGGACGGCGCGGGAGAAGCCCTCGTCCATGGTGAAGCGCTCGTTCGCCCAATCCATCGAACAGCCGAGGCGGCGGAGCTGGCGGGTGATCTGGCCGCCGCTCTCCTCCTTCCACTCCCAGACCTTCGCGACGAATTCCTCGCGGCTCATGTCGGCGCGGCGCTTGCCCTC